>CAIYOV010000226.1 GCA_903927935.1 uncultured Bacteroidota bacterium
CTACAGCAGAACTTGAATCGTTTTTCAACTGCAAATCTTCTTCACTGTTAATTAGCTCCCAGGTTCCTACCTCTAAGTGCGGAGTAATCAAAGTATCTACAAATGGATAAACGTTGGTATCTATAGTGTAAGCCATTACTACAGAATCGTAACCTATTGTATCGTAAATAGTAAGAGTGTCAGGAGTGAAGGTAAAGTTCTGCCAAGCCTTGGTGTAAACCTGGTCATCCCCAATTACTAATTGCCAGTTGCGGTAAGTAGTATCATACATCACCGTTTTATCTAAACCGGCAAAAAGATATTTATCAAGTTTCCAGGTGCCTACAATCTTTTTTACAAACGCTTTACGGTCGCAGGCAGCGAGTAAAATTACGAGTCCGATAGCAATGAGAATGGTTTTCTTCACGGGGAATAAATGTTTTATGTTTTAAAATTATGGATTGGGTTTGTCTAAATATAACTGCGAAGTATCGTTGCGCAATTGCACATGGTCTTTGGTTAAATTAAAAATGGTGTATTCCCGTTTAAGGGTGTGCGGTATGTAAACGGTGTCGCCTAAAGTATCAAGCACAAATGTGTTGTAAGTGTTTTCTAAAACAATTTTTTCATCATTGTCAGCAAACGAATAGGTGCCGGTTACGTAAGTTGAATCAGGATTGGTCAGAAACTCGGTAAAACTACCACTATTCGTAAACGTGATAGTGTAATTTGGGTGTTGGGCTTTAAACTGGTTTGTTTTATCAACGTTGTTCAACAGGTATTTATAAACCTCCCAAACACCATTTAGGTTGTCTTTGTATATTTTTTCTTTGCTGCAACCCGCTATTAGCCCTATAATTAAAAGCAGAGAAAGTAATTTTTTACTCATGATTTTATTTTTCTGTCGGTCGAAGATATAAAGAGAAATTAATTCACTAAATCTTTTTGCGTCTATTTCAATTCCTCAAAAATTCCTGAGGCTTTGTTCTTGCGCACGTTATTCCAGTTAAAAAATTTACCATTCATAACCACATACACTCCTTTGGGTAATGTTTGCACAAAGGCAAGTGCGCTTCCAAGATTAAATAAACCGTCAGAACTTCCGAATTTATACGGAACCATTGCACCGGTAAGCACGATAGTTTTATTCAGGTCCGCCACGCCCAGCACTTTGGCGGTTATGTCCATGGTGTCTGTGCCGTGTGTAATAACTATTTTTTCTTCATCACACTGTTTACAATGGCTGACAATGATTTCGCGGTCTGCATCTGTCATTTCTAAGCTGTCAATCATCATAAGTGTGCTGACGCTTACACTCAAATTGCTTCTGCCGAGTTTTAAAATTTCGGGCAAGTGTGTGTCTTTGAAGAAAAGCTTTCCATTCAGCTCATCATATTCCTTATCGAAAGTGCCTCCGGTGATTAATATTTTTATGGCCATGATTAAATACAAAACTAAAAAACCATTTAAGTGCAGCGAACAGAAAAAACGAGGCAGAAAAGGCAGCCGAAATTTTGCCGTTTCAATATTTTGTTATCTTCGTCACCGCTCAAAAAAACTAAAACAGAACCCCCCGAATCAAATGAAGAAAGCTTTACTCCTTCTTGCGTTTGTTGTAACAACATTCGCTCTATTTGCCCAAACAAAAACAATTTCCGGAACAATTACTGATGCTACGACCAAAGAACCCTTGGTGGGTGCCACTGTTTTAGTAAAAGGAACACAAACCGGAACGACCACTGACGCTAATGGAAAATTTACATTAGACGTGCCTGCAGGTGCAAAAGCAATAACGATTTCATATGTGGGCACTATAACCAGAGATTTGCCTGTTACCAATACAAACTGGAATGTTGCCATGGAACAGGTGGATATTCCCGGTAAAGAAGTGGTGGTTACCTCTTCGCGTGTAGCCGAATCAATAAAAACAGCACCCGTGCAGATTGAAAAGATGACCTCCCGCGAAATCAAGAGTGCGGCATCGGGCGATTTTTATCAGAGTATTGGAAATTTTAAGGGAGTAGATATTGTAACCACCTCAGCTGGTTTTAAAGTAATTAACCTTCGCGGTTTTGGTGATACCCGATCGCTGAGAACAAAACAATTTATTGACGGAGTGGATAACGAAGCACCGGGGCTAAACTTTCCTATTGGAAACATGGTAGGTGCCAATGACCTGGATTTAGAGAGTGTAGAAATTATATCCGGTGCGGCCTCTTCGCTTTACGGAGCTAACGCCATGCAGGGGGTTATTTCTATGCGAAGTAAAAGCCCTTACGACTTTCAGGGGTTGTCGGTTCAGTTAAAAGGCGGAGGAACGACTAACCCGGGTCCTTTTATGGATGCACAGGTACGCTATGCTCAGGCATACGGCAAACATCAAAAGCTTGCTTTTAAGTTTACCGGTGAGTATATGCAGATGAAAGACTGGACGGCAGATGACGATTCGTTCAACAGATATGGAAATATAAAAACAGACGTAAACGCCTCTTCCAAGCTTCGCGAAAAGCAATACAATCCGGTTTCGGCCGATTTTACTCAGGAGGATAAAGACAAGATTATAAAACTGAATAGCTGGCTCGATTTTAACCCTATCGCCAGCCCGGGCATTCTGCATTTAAAAGCACCGGGATACATGGAAAAGGATTTAGCAGACTATAACGCAAAGAGTTTGAAATTTTCTTCCGAACTGCATTACCGTTTTACAAAAGATTTAGAATTGACCGGTACTTACAAATTCGGTTATGGAACTGCCGTGTATCAGGCAACAGCGCGTTATCAAATTAAGGAGTTTACTTTCCACCAGCCAAAACTGGAGTTAAAGGGAAAGAACTTTTTCATTCGCGCCTACGGGGCGGTTGAGAATGCGGGAAAGTCATATAACATTGGTTTAACCGGTGCCTATGTATCGCGCGCTGCAGCGCCCGACTATGTATCGAATTACATCAAAAAATATTTCGATGTAATTGATACACTTACCGGTTTCTGCACAGATTGTATTACCCAGGCACAGGTAGATCAGGCGCGCACACAAGCTTTAGCTTATGCACAAACAGCTTGGTATCCTGCCGGTTCAAAACAGTTTAAAGACACCTTCAATATGTTGGTGAAGGATGCTAATTCGCTGAACGGAACTAAGTTCTACGACAAATCGATGTTGTGGCATGTGGAAGGACAATACGATTGGGACTTTGTAAAATGGTTAGACATTATCACAGGTGCATCTTATAGAATTTACATGCCTAACTCGCACGGAACAATTTTTGAAGATACTGCAGGTAAGGTGCTTCGCGTGCATGAGGTGGGTGCTTATTTGCAGGCGACAAAACGATTATTAAAAGATGAAAGCCTGAAAATAATCGGCTCAATACGTGTAGATAAAAACTCTAATTACAAAGCACAGCTTTCGCCACGCGGCTCCATCGTTTATACCTACACCGGCAAAAAAAGCGACCATACTTTCCGCGCATCGGTTACTTCGGCATTCAGAACACCTACCCTTCAGGATCAATACCTGTATCTTGACATCGGAAGGTTATTCTTAGTGGGTAATGCCAATGGTTACACCAATTTATTTACCCGAGAGTCTACACTTAATTATTACCGCACACCAGGTACGGCAGATGAGAAACAAAACATGGGTTTATTAAAATCAACAGTTTTGGCACCGCTTAAGCCGGAACAGGTTTTTTCGGTTGATTTTGGTTACCGTACCGAGATTGCCAAAAAGGTGTTTATCGACATTTCTGCCTACTGGAGCCGGTACAGTAACTTTATCGGGTTCCAGCGTGTAGTAAGAACGCTTTCAGGCGATGCTAACGCTGACCCGAGCTCTTCTGCTTACCAGTCGGCAACCGATTGTATTACAGGAAGCGATTCGTTAAGCAGTAAAGAATCTTCTACAGGTGAGCCACTTTATAAGGTTTACCAAATGTGGGTGAACGCTACTACCAAGGTTCCATCGTGGGGCGCGGCTATAAGCATTGCTTATTATGTAGGCCACGGAATTACTCCTTATGTGAACTATACTTATTCTGATTTGGACGATAAAAATTTGAAAAACAACGGGGCTACCGTTCTTTCGGGATTCAACACACCAAAGCATAAAATTAATATTGGAGTGAGTGCCGCTAGGGTTATTGGCGGGCTTGGCTTTAATGCTAACTTTAAATGGGTAACCAGTTATGCCTGGCAAAGTCCGTTCGCTGATGGAACTGTTCCAAGTTTCCATACACTTGACTTTCAGGTTTATTATGAAATTGATAAAGCTTATTCAACTATCCGTATAGGAGGTTCGAACATTTATAATAACCGCCACATTGAGGCCGTTGGTTCACCTAAAATAGGAGGATTGTATTATGTGGGCTGGACGTTTGATTTCAATAACTTTGGAAAGAAGAAAGAAACTGCTTCGGCTAATTAATTGGGTAAACTCGGTCTGACTAGCGTCAGACCTAAATATATAGCCACCGCAAATTATTGCGGTGGCTTTTTTGTTTGTGGGTTTTTGGCTTTAGGCGGAAGTGGCGCACCCTCATTTCTTTTTATACTAATCTGCTTTAGTGTTTTTATGTAATCTGGGTGGCGGGAATATTTTTTTCGTAGTAAAAACGAGTAGTAGTTTTCTTTCGGGTTGGTGTAATTATTATCCTGCCAACGTTTGTAATATTCGATACACTCCTGCCAGGTTTTAAACCACATATATTTTTTAGTAGCTCTAAAAGCAAACAGATTGTTCCGCCTCATTAAGTGTTTTGACTGGAACCAACCGGTTTCGAGAATAGCTTGTTTTAAAACAATTTCGGGATGCTTAATATCGGTTTTAAGAATGTAGGCATATACACTGTCTTTCATCCCAGCCAAAGCAGGGAAGCAGATTAGAGATAACAAACAAATCAGAATAATGGATAAATATTTTTTAATAAAATTTGAATTTGGTTAATACGAAGTTAAAATTACTGACGGACACTTTTGGGGAGCTACCCTTTTCTAATGCTAACTCTTTTAAGCACATCTACATAATCAGGCGAGCCGGAATAATGAATCCGTTTAAGAAAAGAATAGTAGTTCTCACCCTCGTTCTTATAGTGTTTATCTTGCCAGCGCTTGTAATACTCTATACTTTCTTTCCAGCTGACAAAGTGCATATATTCTTCGGTAAACCTGAAGGCAAACAGATTATTTCGTTTCATCAGGAATGTTGTACCCAAGTGCCCCGTTTCCAGCAAGCACTGCTGCATCACAATTTCGGGGTGCTTAATGCCGCAGGCTACAATATAAGCAAACACGCTGTCCTTTTGCTGTGCATCGGCAGTCGATGAACAGAACAGGGAGCAGGCAAGAACAGCAATTTGTAGATGCTTTTTAATAGCAGAAGCTTTGGTTCGGAGGCAAACCTACCCCAAACTGGGTGGCGATGTTTACACTTTTCCACGGGTGTCAAATCGTCTGTGATGCTATAAAGGCAGTGGTCCAGGCCGCCTGAAAGTTGAACCCTCCGGTAATAGCATCAACATCAAGCACTTCGCCCGCAAAATACAGGTCGGGAACCTTTTTGCTTTGCATTGTCCTAAAATCCACCTCTGCCAAATCTACCCCTCCGCTGGTAACAAATTCATCCTTGTTGGTGCTTTTTCCGGTCACTAAAAAGCGCGAGGCGGTCAGTTCGCGGGCAAGCGAGTCTATTTGTGTGTTCGATAAATCGGCAAAGTTCTTAGTGTTATTCTCTGAAAGCCGCTCCCACAATCTTTTAGGTATTTCAAAAAGCGGAGAGGTTGATATGTTTTTCTTTGGGTGGTTTTGTTTGAACTGTTTCAGCGTTTCTTTTACTGTAGTAAAATCTTTGTTTACCCAGTTTACCTCAAGTTCAAATTTGTGATTGGCTGCTGAAAGTTCGCGCGCAGCCCAGGCGCTTAATCGCAGTATAGCAGGCCCGCTCATGCCCCAATGTGTAATCAATAACGGCCCGGTTGTTTTTAATTTATGGTTTGAAAGCAGTGATACCCGAGCTTTCTCCACCGATAACCCTTCCAGTCCTTTAATTCGATTGTCGGTAATGTTAAAGGTAAAAAGCGATGGCACCGGAGGAACAATTTTGTGTCCAAGCTGTTCGAGTCTTTTCCAAATACTATGCGATGAACCGGTGGTTACAATCACGGCATCTGCAATCATTGTTTCGTTAGTGCTTGTACTTAATTGCCAACTGCCGTTTGCCCATTGCATTTTATCTACCCCGCATTGCACTCTAATCTTCACCCCCAACCGTTTGGCCCCACTCAAAAAACAATCAATAATAGTTTGCGAAGAATCTGTAGCCGGAAACATTCTTCCGTCATTTTCTCTTTTTATTTCAACGCCTCTGGCCTTAAACCAAGCAATAGTGTTGGAGGGATTGAAGCGCGTGAACGGACCCAGCAATTGTTTCTCACCCCGCGGATAAAACTTGACCAACTCCCGTGTATCAAAGCAAGCATGCGTAACGTTACACCTTCCGCCACCGCTTATTTTTACTTTGCTAAGCAGCGAAGAAGATTTTTCCAATATGGTGATTTTGTATTCGGGATTTTTCTCACCGCAGTTGATGGCCGCAAAAAAACCGGCAGCGCCTCCACCTATAATTACTACGTTTTTCAAGGAGTGTATTTAAGCTCCCTTTAGGGAGTTTGGGGGTCTTCGGTTACCTGATAAATATCGCGGAGGTTTCTGCCAAGCCCATCGTAATCGAGCCCGTACCCAACAATAAACTCATTCGGTATCTCCATGCCCACGTAATCAATTTTAAAATCGTGTTTTATAGCATGGGGCTTATAAAGCAGCGATGCAATTTTCAGCGAAGCCGGGTTCTTTTCGTAGAATATCGGAAGAATATTAGCGAGGGTGTTTCCCGTGTCTACAATATCTTCAATAATAATGATGTGCCGCCCTTCAATATTTTCATTTAAGCCAATTAAAGTAGCGACCTGGCCTGTAGAGTTGGCTCCTTCGTATGAAGCGGCTTTAATAAAGCAAAGCTCACAGTCCAGCATCAATTCTTTAATCAAGTCAGAAGCAAACATAAACGAACCATTCAGTATGGGCACCAATAGCGGACGTTTGCCTATGTAATCTTCATTAATCTGATGGGCTATATTGCGGATAGCAGTAAGAATTTCATTCTCACTTTTGTATAGTCGGAAGGTTTTGTCGTTAAGCCGGACCCGCTTTTCCATTCGTCTTGGTTTCGCCAAATATATGAAAGACAGACAAATAGTATATAAACTGCAAAAATCCGCTCTACTTCTTCAGTTTATCGGCAAAATATTTTTCAAACTTCTCCACCTTAGGCACAATCACATACGTGCAGTATGAATTTTTCTCTTTGTTCAGGTTGTAATAATTCTGATGATAATCTTCGGCTTTGTAGAAAACATCAAAAGCTGTGACTTCCGTCACAATCGGGTCGTTGAATGCCCCGCTTTTATCTAAACCGCTTTTAATATCATCGGCAACTTTCTTCTGTTCCTCGTTGCGGTAAAATATGACCGAGCGGTATTGCGTTCCTTCATCGCCTCCCTGTTTGTTTAAAGTAGTGGGGTCATGCGTTTTAAAAAACACCTGCAATATTTCAGCCAAGGGAATTTTGTTGGCGTCATATACAATTTGTGTGCACTCGGCATGTCCGGTTAAACTGCTACAAACTTCTTTGTAGGTCGGGTTCTTTACTTTGCCACCGCTGTAACCGGACTCAACAGAAACAACTCCGTTTAATCTTTGAAAAATTGCTTCGGTGCACCAAAAACACCCTCCGCCAAAAGTGATGGTATCTAACTTTGTATTTGTGTCCATAGCCATTGTAGAATTATTTTTTGTTGAAGATAATTTAGCCGTATTGTTTTTTTGTGCGCACGAATTAAGCGAAGTCAAAATAAAAAACGCGAGAAAGAAGCTTGAAATTTTGTTGTGCATATTTTATTAATTCTATTGTATAAACAGAGTTTTACTTGCAAAGTTCAAATAAAAAAACGCAGAACAGATTTCTGTCCTGCGTTTTTTTATTCAGCCTTATTATTTCGATACGACTAATGTTTGTCCCGGCTTAACTTCAGCGGTTTCGAGCTTGTTGATTTCCTTTAACTGCTCTACTGATGTGTTGAATTTTTTAGCAATAGAGTAAAGCGTATCGCTTTGCTGCACCTGGTATTCACCCGTATTTAATTGGATGTTATTTTGTGTTTCCGAAGTTTTATTTTGAGTCTTCAAATACTCATAATAAGTCATGGTTTGCGGAGGTGCGCCTCTCTTCTCCTGAAGGTTAACGGTTTCACCGGCATATACCTGATCGTTCATTTTCATGGCATTCTTCACATATAGTTCGCGCATCTTAACTCCGGTTTTCTGCGATATATCATGCATACTTTCACCGGTCTGCGCAATATAAGTTGACTCTGCCCCTCTCGCTTTTTTGCTTTGCAGAAAAACATATTCCCCTTCCTTAAACCGGTCACCGGTAGTCATATCATTATACGACATGATCAACGAAAAATCAATGTTGAATTCAAAAGCAATTTTAAATGGATCTTCGTTAGCTGTTGCCTTTACCGCACGAATTCCATTAACGACAAACTCCTGTCTGCCGTTTTCGGCATTCTTAATCTCTGTAATAATTTGTTTATGCTGTTCTTTATTTTTTGCATCAGTCACCACTACTTTTGACGACACGTGTGCGGTCATAGGCTCGGCAACTTCAGGCTGTTTTATCGGTTTTTCTTTTTCTTCAATCATTGCCACACCGGTTTTATCCAGTTCATACAATTTGTAATCCTCTATGTAGCCTATTACCAGTTGAGCGTATTTTGGGTTGGTGGCATAACCGGCCTCCTTTAATCCGTAAGCCCAGTATTTGTAACTGGTTAGTGGTAATTGAAACAGGGGGGCATAGCGAGGACGAGTCAACAGAAAATCCGAGTGATCAGCAAATGATTCGCGCACATCGTTGTAAACCCTGAAACATTCCTGTGGTTTATCGTCATCATAATAATATTTGCCACCTGTCCATTCATCTTTACATTTTATACCAAAGTGATTATTTGTACTGCACGAAAGTGTTGATGTTCCGGCACCCGATTCAAGAATTCCCTGAGCAAGAGTAATGCTTGCAGGAACCTTAGAACGAACCATTTCATCAATAGCAGCCTGTTTGTAGCGGTCAATATAATTCAGTATATCCTGCTTCTGCTGCGCCAAAGAAGACAGAAACAAAAAGGACGCAAAAAGAGGAATCAGTTTTTTCATCAGCACATAAATTTACCAATTACGAACTTATAAACACGCTGTCCATAATTGAACGTAACCTATCTACAAAATGTTGTGCGCTATCCGAGTTTCTGGACAATATTTAATCCATCTCGTATGGTCAGAATAAAATTCTTTACTCGGGTATCAGCCGCAATTTTTTCATTGTATTGATGAATGGCAAGTGTGTCTTTGTCTTTTTTGTCTTCGATTACCTTCCCGCTCCATAGCACATTGTCGGCTATTATAAGCCCTCCTTTGCGCACTTTACCGAAAACCAGGTCATAGTAAGTGGCATAATTAATTTTATCGGCATCAATAAAAACCAAATCAAACGTTTCGTTTAACTCCGGAATAATTTTTCGGGCATCACCAAGCAGATGTTTTATTTTGGAGGAGAGGCTTGCCTTCTCAAAATACCGGGCACACATTGGTTGTAATTCTTCATTTACATCTATAGTGTAAAGCAAGCCACCATCACTTAGTCCTTTGGCTAAACAAATAGCTGAGTAACCGGTGAAAGTTCCAATCTCAAGAATTCGTGAAGGCTGAATCAGTCGAGAAATCATTTCAAGAAACTGTCCCTGAATTTTTCCCGAAACCATTTGAGGCATCTGCACCTTCAGGTAGGTTTCACGGGAGAGTTCGCGCAGCACTTCATCTTCTTCAGAAGAGAATTGATCTATGTATTTTTCAATTTCGCAGGAGACTAAATGCATGGTTATATGGTTCCGCGTTTTTTCATTTCGGCTAATATGGTTCTGAACCAATAAGAATATTGCTCAGGATTTTTATCAATATCTTTTTCTAATTCTTCTGTTTTTAACCACCGCACATCAGCCACTTCATCTTTGTTGAATTCAAAAGCACCATCAAATACACCAGTAAAAACCGTATCATATTCCCATTCGGTTAGTCCGCTTTTTTCATCATGTGCTTTGTATATAAAATAGAACTCTTCTTTAAGCGGAGTTTTAATTCCCAACTCTTCAAACAGTCTTCTTTCAGCAGCCCCTTGAAAAGTTTCATTTTTTCGTGGATGACTGCAACATGTATTGCTCCAGATTCCGGCAAAGTGATATTTGTCCCATGCGCGTTGTTGTATTAGTTGTTCGCCTTTGCTATTGAAAAGAATAACACTGATAGCCCGGTGCAACAGCGCTTTCTTATGTGCTTCCAATTTGCCTACATAGCCAAGTACGTTATTCTCTTCATCTACCAAGACAACCTCTTCTTCTTTGTTTAAATCTTCCATGATTATTTTTTAAACCAACCCGAATACATCACATAATTATTACTGATGCGCTCGATTAAATCTTTGAATATTTCTTTATCAACCTCCTTTGCTTTTTTGGCCGGAACGCCTGCATAAATGCTTCCCGGTTCCACGATAGTATTTTCTAAAACAATGGCTCCTGCTGCTATAATCGAGTTCTCTCCTATTACGGCATGATCCATAATGATAGCCCCCATTCCTATAAGCACATTGTTCTGAACGGTACAGCCATGCACTATGGCACGATGCCCTATGCTTACGTTATTGCCGATATTCAATGGTGCTTTCTGATACGTGCAGTGAAGAATTGCGCCATCCTGCACATTGACTTTATTTCCGATTCTGATGTAATGAACATCGCCACGTACTACCGACTGAAACCAAAAACTGCAATCCGCACCGGTAATTACATCACCAACTATGGTAGCGTTTTCTGCAATGAAATTATTTGTGCCGAACTTTGGTTCAATGCCGTTAACCGGAAGAATAAGAGCCATGATACAAGTTTAAAACTTTACTTCTACATCCAAATCCCAGCCGCCTTTTAGCTGATAAGTATCTTTATACGGAAATATTTTTTCGGGCCGTATTTTGTTTTTGAATTCACCGGAATCCCATTCCCCGTTTTTGTTTGTGTCATCAATTACCACAAACTTATAATTGCCGGCTAAAATATTTTCGGCAGAAACTTTTCGTTCACCATTACCGGAGAATAAAAATTCTTTCACTACATCGTTTGTTGCATTCAATAATCTTATGATGTAATAGTTTTCGGGATGCTCTGTTTTAAGTGTGATGCGCAGGTTGCCATAATTCGATTTCGCATTTGTGGTGAACCGGTATGTTGTTTTTTTGTTCCACGTTCCGAAGAATCCCTGAAACATAGAATCGGGCATTTCTAAAGTGTAGTGCGTGTTTTCTTTTTTGTCGAATTCTACAGAAATAAACTGTTTAGTCTTTTCATCTAAAATAAATTTAGGGATGACCATAATATTGGTAGAATCTTCTAAAATTTGAAGCTGTTTTGTTTCATTTATTTTGATGACAGGTCGGGAGAAGTTTATTTTAAGCGGTTTATTCAGCTCTTGTAAATTGAGATTTGTCTTTGAAGATGTATCTAATTTAGATTTAACTGGTTGATTTACAATATCTAAAAAATACCGGCTGCTGTGTTCCAGACTATCTTTTTCGATAAAATGCAATTCCATCCTCACCGTATCAAGTTTGTGACTATTAGCCGTTAAATATAGAGTGTCGTATTTAGTGTAGTATTTTGAATACCAGTAAGTTACAGTATCTTTGGTGGTATTTAAATAGGCAAAATCAACTTCGCTGGACAGCGCTGCATCTAATTTAAAGCTCTTAAGAGGCTTGCTGTAGACAAACCGAATGAGCCCGGGAGCTAGGGAGCGTGTTTCATTTAAAGCTAACTTTCTACGGTCATCTTCAAAGGCATATAGAGTTATCTGCTTAGGAAGTGTATCAGTCAAATTAACAATTGAGTCAGAAAAAGCGATTAGCTCATTTGGTTGGTCAAACAGGTAGTTATAATTCTGATCTTTGAGGGCATAGATTAAATATTTGTCCGCTCTTATGTTGTCGATTTCAAAGTGGCCGCCCTTATCGGTTTTGGCAAAGTAATATGGCCTTGATTTCAGAATGCCGTCTACGGAATCTTTAGGATAAAGCGATACAACCATTCCATCGGAAGCCGAATTATCTTTTGCCAGCAGCACGGTGCCGCTTACTTTTTGAGAATCTATATAATCTCCGGTTGAGAAAACGTAAGTAAAGTTGGCGACTTTGTTCCCTTCGTTTAAGTCCTGGATATCATCGCCAAAATTAATTGTGTAAGTGGTGCTTGGACGTAACTGACTTTTAAATTTTATGGTTAACGTTCTGCCTTCAATATGAAAGTCAGGCCGTTTATCCATAGGCGGAGAGATAAGTGTTTGAGAAAATCCCGAAGCCTTAAGGAATTCATTGAATTTGATTTCTATTTTATCGCTGCTGAAATGAAGAGACTTATTTGGTGGCGTTATTTTTTTGACTTTGGGCGGCTCTTTATCCTGTGCCCCGCCTTGAGGCACGCTCTCGTTAGCACAACCAAACTGGATGAAAATTACAAATAACAGTAGAACCCAATTAAGTATTGTTTTGAGCTTTACTTTACCATTAAAAATTCGCAATTCAATAGTCATAATTACCTTCCCATGTGCACCAGCAATACCGAAACATCTGCGGGAGAAACCCCGCTGATTCGGCTTGCCTGACCCAAGGAAGTAGGTTTAATTTTAGATAGTTTTTGTCTTGCTTCAATGCTCAGCGACTTCAGTTTGCTATAGTCATAGTCTGCCTGCAGCTTGATATCTTCTAGCTTGCCCATCTTCTGCACCAACTCCATTTCTTTCCCGATATAGGCATCATATTTCATTACAATTTCAGCCGACTCGATAAAGTCTTTATCGTATTTCGAAAGGAAATCATCTACTGCTTTTACCCCTTTACGGAGTATTGCCATGCTCACCTGGGGGCGCATCAGCACCTTATCAAGCTTTACTTTTTGGCTGATGGGAGCTGTTCCTGCTTCTTCCAAAGTCGCATTTATTTCCCCAGGCTCAACACTCGATTGGGTAAAGAAATCTCTTATTTCCTTCAGCGCCTGTTTCTTTAGCTTTACCCTTTCATAACGTTCACTATCTGCCAGCCCTATGCTGTAGCCGAGTTCTGTGAGTCGCAGGTCTGCATTGTCCTGACGAAGTAAAATACGGTATTCTGCGCGGCTCGTAAACATGCGATACGGCTCCTCGGTTCCCTTGGTAATTAAATCATCAATCAACACTCCTATATAGGCGTCAGAACGCTTTAAAATAAGCGGCTCCTGCTCTTTGGCTGAGTTATGGGCGTTGATACCCGCCATTAAACCCTGGCAGGCGGCTTCTTCATAACCTGTAGTGCCGTTAATTTGTCCGGCAAAGAACAGTCCTTTTACCAGCTTGGTTTCGAGCGAGAGCCCTAACTGTGTAGGCGGGAAGTAATCGTACTCTATGGCGTACCCGGGGCGGAACATCTTCATATTCTCAAAACCGGGCACTTCCTTTAAGGCTTTGTATTGAACATCCTCAGGCAGGGAAGTGGAGAACCCGTTCACGTAAATCTCTACAGTATTCCAGCCCTCCGGCTCTACAAATAACTGATGTCTTTCTTTATCCGCAAAGCGGTCAATCTTATCTTCCACACTGGGGCAATAACGCGGCCCCAGCCCTTTTATTCTTCCACTGAACATAGGGCTTTTATCAAAGCCTGTGCGCAGCAGATCATGAACTTTTTGGTTGGTATAGGTGATGTGGCAGCTAAGTTGTTTTTGTGCAGAGCCCGTGGCAAAGGGATTCATTCCCTTCTTGAAAGAAAAACCAGCAACCTCTTCGTCCCCGAACTGCTCTTCCATTTTAGAATAGTCCAGGCTTCTTCCATCCAGCCTTGGCGGGGTTCCGGTCTTCATTCTGCCGGCCTCAAAGCCCAGCTCTACTAATTGTTCTGTGATGCCGTGGGCCGCTTTCTCTCCTGCCCTGCCCCCTCCGAAGTTCTTTTCACCGATATGGATTAAGCCGTTCAGGAAGGTTCCGTTGGTCAAGACCACCGATTTTGCCAGAATCTCTATCCCCATTGAAGTGCGGATTCCGCACACCTTTCTGCCCTTTATCAACAGCCCGCCCACCATTTCTTGCCAGAAATCCACATTTTTAGTCTCCTCCAGCATGCTTCTCCACACACTTGCAAACATCATTCTGTCGTTCTGTGTGCGGGGACTCCACATTGCCGGGCCCTTGCTGCGGTTTAACATCCGGAACTGTACCATGCTCTTATCGCTTACAATTCCCGAGTATCCACCAAGTGCATCAATCTCCCGAACTATCTGACCTTTGGCTATTCCGCCCATAGCAGGGTTGCAACTCATTTGGGCAATAGTCTGCATGTTCATGGTAACCAGCAGCACACTGCTGCCCATATTGGCTGCCGCGGCTGCCGCCTCACAACCGGCATGCCCGGCCCCTACTACAATTACGTCATACTCTTTGAACATCGCGGGCAAATATAGTTATTGATTGATTAGTTGATTAAGGAGTAGTTTGGGGAAATTGTGCCACGTGGAACAAGGTTTGGGTTAAATGGTAAAAGCAAAAACAAAAAAGAGATTGTTCCATGTGGAACAATTTCGAAGCCGAAGTCTACTCCGGCCGCCCAAACGCCCGGGCTGGACAAAGGATAAACGCGGTCTTTCAACCTTCAGTTTTTTGACTTTTTAATTTTTAAACTGATTTATCCACTTATCCTCCATCTTCCTCATTTCCAGCCGATTAGACTTGTTTTTATCTTTAAATCCGAGCAAATGCAACACCCCGTGAAACATAACCCGGTGTAATTCATCCAACTCATCTGCAGGGCTTGCGATATTGAGTTTGCTCTTTACCTTCGAGTTTTTGGGCTTGAACTTCTGGCTATTCTCTTTTACCCGATCAATGCTTATATATATTTCTGCTTCGAGATGTTCTTTGCTGTCGCTGAGCGGAAAGGTGATAATGTCGGTGTAGTAGTCGTGGTTGAGAAATTGCCGGTTGATGCTCAAAAGATATTCATCGGAGCAAAAGACGAACGACAGTTTGATAGTTTGATAATTTGAGGATTGAGCAATTTGATTTGTGATAAACCTTCGCAACGCAATTTTATTGCGCAGTGAAAATTTTATATCGGCTGTGTGGAAGGTGATGGGCATTTAGTATGTGTTTACCGCAGTTCAAAAATATTCTTTCCTTCTTATTTTCCCTGTCCTTCCAAGAGCTAAAAATATTACCATTATTCGGACCGGTTACTATCTTCGCTAACTATATTTTTAGAAAAATTAAAACTCTGGTAATGAAAAAAATCAACACCCTTTTTCTGGCAGTGTGGTTTATTATCTGTGCGGTTAAACTTAATGCACAGGTAATTACACAAAGCGAGATTCCGGTATCACCCGTAAAGATTGTAAACTTTAAAGAGAAAGCAGATTATGAAGCGGTTCATCCGCCTCACAAAAAGAAACGCTTTGTTGAGCAGGGCGAAGATCGCGACAAGGAATTTAAGTTTATTCCAAAACCTGTTGGGCCCGATGCCATTCATTATGATTTGCCGGCACCAGAGCACCAGCATCGCGCGGTAACAAATTCTCCGGCACCTTCGGTTTCATTTAACGGAACAATGGACAACTCCACTTTAATTCCACCCGATATCCGCGGGGCAGTTGGTCCGTCACATGTTATGGAAACGACCAATCAGGAGTTTAAAATTTACAACAAAACCGGTGGTCTTATCAGTACGCTTTCCATTACTTCTTTCTTTGCGTCTACTGGCGGCAGCGGATATTTTGACCCGCATCTTTTATATGATGCAACAAATGGCCGCTGGGTGGTATGTATTGATGGTGCGGTTAAAACTACCGGCAACGGAGGAATTTTTCTAGGAGTATCACAGACCAGCGACCCTACCGGTGCATGGTTTGTTACCTACTTTGACGGAATAGGAAATACAACCGACTTTCTGGACTATCCTTTAATGGGCTATAACAACAATTGGCTCGTAGTAACTGCCAACGACTTTTTGAGCAACAACACCGTTACCGGAAAGATTTATGTAATGAACCGTGCTTCTTTATACAGCGGAACATTAGGAACGGTAAGTACCTTTACGGATGCGAATGTTTTTTCTTTAGCTCCGGCACAAACATTAGATGCTTCGCAGAATACCTTATATATGGTGGAAGACTGGAACGGAAATTCGGGCGGCAATGGATATGTTAGAATTGGCTCTATAACCGGAACCGCTGCGGCACCTGTTTATAATGCGGGAACAACCGTTGGTGTTAACCAGCCATGGAGCGAAACTTCGGTTGGAGCTCCGCAAACCGGAGGAACTAAAACGCTGGAGTCGGGCGATACCCGCATCGGCAATTCAGTTTATGTTAACGGTTCGCTTTGGTTTTGCCAAACCGCTTTTCTTCCTTCAACAACACCAACACGCGATGCCGTACAGTGGTGGCAGGTTAACCCTTCAACCAATACCGTTCAGCAGTTCGGCAGGGTTGACGGAGGTTCAAGCACCGGAACATTTTATTTCTATCCGAGCATTGCGGTAAATTCAAGCGGCAATGTTATGCTTGGTCACTGTCAGAGTTCTTCAACAACAAATGCAAGTGCCTCTTACTCTACCCGCTTATCAACCGATGCGGTTAACACCATGCAAACCCCTTATACTTATAAATCGGGCGTTGCTTATTACTACAAAACATTTAGCGGAACCCGTAACCGTTGGGGTGACTACACCGGTGCGGCTGTTGACCCTTCCGATAATTCATTCTGGAATTTCAGCGAGTGGGCAAATACTTCCAGCACCTGGGGAACGGTTATTGCACATGTAGCATTATCAACTCCCGTTCCCTGCGATGCAGCAACAGCTATGAATACTACATCTATAGCAGACAACTCGGCTACGTTCAACTGGACAGCTGCGGCAAATGCTGTTTCTTATAATGTTCAGTATCGTGCCGTTGGTGCCGCTTCGTGGACCACAGCAAACACAACAGCACTTACGTATTCTGTTTTGGGCCTGACCGCAGGAACTAATTATGAGTGGCAGGTACAAACTGTTTGCAGCAGCGGAACATCTTCTTATACCGCTTCTACTACCTTTACCACAACCGGTGTTCAGCCTTGTAATACACCAACCACTTTAACGACAACTTCCGTTACTACCACTACCGCCACCTTTAACTGGGCAGCAGTAACCGGTGCGGTAAGTTATGCAGTGCAGTATCGTATAGTTGGAGCAGCAAGCTGGAGTGCGGGAACTTCTTCCACAACAAGCTACAATGCTTCGGGCTTAACTGCTACCAGCAATTACGAGTGGCAGGTACAAACCGTTTGTTCGGCCAGCTCTTCGGCATTTACTGCTTCGGCAACATTTACCACCGCTACACCAAGCACCTGCTCGGATATTTATGAAAGCAATAATACTTCGAGCGCGGCAAAAACACCTTCGCTTAATACTAACCTTACAGGACTAATTACACCAAGCACCGATGTTGACTGGTTTAAATTCAGCACTACTACTTCTACCGGTACACGTGTAAAAATTGATCTTACCAATTTGCCGGCTGACTATGATGTAGCATTGTATAAATCAAATGCATCAACAAGAGTCGGTCTTTCGCAAAACAGCGGTACAACTGCCGAGCAGATTAAATACAATGTAACCACTACCGGTTCATACTATGTAAAAGTTTACGGTTATGGCGGTGCTACCAGTGCCACTTCTTGTTACACACTGCGCATATCTACGGGCAGTACTAATTTTGCTCCTGAGTTTAGCGACCCTCTGGCTTCCAGCGATAAGCCGGAAACTATAGAAGCCGAACCGGTGATGAAATTATATCCTAACCCGGCAAAGGATAAACTGACAGTTGAATATCTGAGCACTACCAAAGGCAGTGTAAAAATGAATGTGTTCAACCTGAACGGACAAAGGGTTTTAGCTACCGATGCAGTTGCTGAAGAAGGTATTAATACCCAGAGTATCAACACCAATACGCTGAGCAACGGAACATATATTTTTGAAGTTTACAGCAATGGCGAAGCACAGCGCCAGAAATTTACTATTGCCAAATAAACCTGCAGCATAGAAATTAAAAAGCCGCTCCCCTTAAGGAGCGGCTTTTTTTATTTACTGACGGCCCGGCAATTGACTAAAATCATAACAGGCCCTGCCTTATATCAACAAAAAAATAACCGACTGCAATAACTTCGCAAGGAATAATGTGGTTTTTATGTGAGCGCCCGTTTCTGATTTCGTTAAGGATACGGGTTGTGAAAGTTTGCCATTGCTATTTACTTTTGATGATTAACTGAACACGATTATTTTTTAACACAAAATCATAATTATGAAAATGAAGTACACTTTTCTGTTAGCAGTTTGTTTGGTTTTAAGTAATCTGCTGAATGCACAACAGAGCTATCATCGCTGTGCCGCGGCCGAACATTTAAAAGATCAACTGCAGTCCGACCCTGCTCTTGCCGCACGTATGCAGCAGGTGGAACAGCAAACAGCTTTATACCTTCAAAGCAATCAGCACGGCTCGCGTGCAGTAGTTACCATACCGGTAGTAGTGCATGTGGTGTATAGTGCTGCGGCACAAAATATTTCGGATGCTCTTGTTCAGGCACAAATTGCGCAGTTAAATCTTGACTATGCTAAACTCAACAGCGATGCTTCAAGTGTACCTTCGGCTTTTGCGGGAGTTGCTGCTAACACTAATGTTCAGTTTTGTTTAGCACAGCGCGACCCGAGCGGTAATGCCACTACCGGTATTGTGCGCAAGGCAACTACTGTTTCTTCGTTCTCTACCAACGATGCGGTTAAAAAATCGGCACAGGGTGGCGATGATGCCTGGCCCGCAGCCAGCTATCTTAACTTATGGTCTTGTAACTTAGGCGGAGGGCTTTTAGGTTATGCGCAGTTTCCCGGTGGCTCGGCTTCTACCGATGGGGTGGTTGTTTTGTATTCATCGGTTGGAAGTATGCTGAACCCCGGCACGGCATCTCCCTATAATTTCGGAAGAACCGCTACTCACGAAGTGGGACACTGGCTGAACCTCTACCACATTTGGGGCGATGACGGCACCAAGTGCACCGGTACCGATAATGTGGGCGATACCCCTAATCAGGCGGGAGAAAACTACGGTTGTCCGGTATTTCCTAAAACCGATGCCTGCTCGGCTACTTCACCGGGCGTAATGTTTATGAACTATATGGATTATACCGATGACGGCTGTATGAACATGTTTACAACCGGACAGGCCGGCCGTATGAGCGCCCTGTTCGGCACCGGTGGTTCGCGTGTTGGTTTGCTTACTTCGCTGGGCTGCCAGGCTCCCGTGGTTACGGGCTGTGCGGTACCTTCCAATCTTTCGGCTTCTACTATTGCCACTACCTCTGCTACCCTTAACTGGGGCACAGTAAGCGGTGCGGTTAGCTACAACCTGCAATGGCGCGCTACCGGTGCTGCTGCGTGGAACAGTGTAAGCACTACGGCAGTTTCGTATGGCATTAGCGGATTAACACAAGGCACCGGTTACGAATTTAACGTGCAAACGGTTTGCGCATCGGCTACATCGGCTGTCAGCTCAACAGCTAGCTTTACCACTACGGTACCGGTAACCTGCACCGATGTTTACGAAAGCAACAACACGGCCAGTGCTGCAAAAACACCGGCACTCAACACTAACCTTACCGGCTTTATTACCCCAAGCACCGATGTGGACTGGTTTAAATTTACCACGACCACTTCAGGAGGAACCAGAGTGAAAGTTGACCTGACCAATTTGCCTGCCGATTACGATGTGATACTTTATAAAAGCAACGGAACTACCAAACTGGCTACCGGTGCCAACGGAGGCACTACCAGCGAGAGCATTAAATACAACGCTACCAGCGCGGCATCTTATTATGTAAAAGTTTACGGCTATAACGGAGCTACCAGTGCTACCTCGTGCTACACGCTTAAAATATCTACCGGCACCAGCAACTTCAGAACTGAAGACGGCAGTGCTGCCGATGAAACAGAGGTGCAGGTAATGGCTGAACCGGTATTAAAACTTTACCCTAACCCGGCCAGCGATAACCTTACGGCTGAGTTTTTGAGCTCCGAAAAAGGAAATGTAAAACTGAGCGTTTACAACCTTAACGGACAGCGCGTGATGATGAATGAAGAACTTGCCCTGGAAGGAATGAACACCAAAAGCATGAACACCAATACACTGAGCAACGGGGTTTATATTTTTGAAGTTTACAGCAATGGCGAAACACAGCGCCAGAAATTTACTATAGCCCGATAAGCAAAGGCTATAAAAGTAACGAAGCCGCTCCCCGTAAGGAGCGGCTTCGTTTTTATAAAAAAAGAGGCCGCTCTGCTACCCACAGAAGCGGCCAAACACAAACACCCAAATTTTTAGGCTCCTTGATATTTTGTGGAGCGTTTTTGCAATGAACCCGGTTTACGTAAAACACCCAAAGTGTTTTGCTCCCGGTTTGCGAAACAAATGTAAAGTTAGGTACGTAAACCGGCAATGACTTTGGTCATATGCCCCGTTGCTATTGATCAACATAAAAACAGGGCTGCGGAGGTTTGTTTGTTTTATTGAACAATGGCAATAGAACCATGCTTTTTAAAGAACCCACCAACAAATGTAAAAGCGCAACATAGTGCGGCAGCGGTTGTATGTTCAGCTTTTAAAGTTGAACATACAAATGCAAAACCTGAAGGAACAACTGCAGCGGTAGAAGGAAGTGCAGCAGCAGTTGCAGGAACAAGTGCAAAAAGTGAGGGAACAACTTTTAAAGCTGAAGGAACAAAGGCAAAAGACGAAGGAGCAACTTTTAAAGTTGAAGGAACAGTTTTAAAAGCTGAAGGAGTAAAAGTAAATTAGCCCCCGATAGACGTGCATACCAAAGAGTATGCGGAGCATTCTTATTTATTGAATTTTATCACTCTTCTGTAAGTTGTGCCTCGCACAAAGAATTTTTACATTATTAACGGTAATACTTGAACCGCCTTTTGAAAAGGGAAGGTCGTGGTCGAAATGCAAATTATCTGATGCGCCACATTCAACACATTTGCCGCCATCTCTTTCCCAAACCACTCTTTTTATATCACTAGGGATAATGCGGGAATGGGGTTTTAATTTCTTAATATGTGTTTCGTTATTTTCGAAATCAACCTCAATTTCTTCTAAGATAAATCGAAACACTTTGCGTTTTCCGCTTGGGACATATTTATAATCAATCAACTTAAAAAAACCTTTGTCGCTCCAAGTTCCGTCAAAAAGTTTTTCATAAATGCGAACCACTTCAGGTTCTATGCCCTTGTTCTTAAAGTCTTCAACAGCATTGGCAAACTTTCCATTTTGAGTAAGTGTCCCCTTCTTTGTTTTATAAGGTTGGTCCTCCAGTTTTGGAAACGCCGCCTCCGATTTAATTATATCATGTCCTTCATATTCAATAGTAATACCATCATCATGGATTGCATCTTGATAAGGAGCATTTTTTCTTTGCGACATTAATAAAATCGAATACTTTGGGTTGATTCGGAAATTCATTCCTCTTTGCAGCATTGTGCCGCCCTCCTGTATACACATTTTTGAGTGAGAAAGAATTTGGTCTCTCACTTTCCTGTCTTTTTAAATTTCATTAAAAGAGATAATTCAATTTCGAGCGCGTCCGCTAATCGTTGAAGCGTGTCGAGTCTAGGATTGCGTTCACCGCGCTCAACCATGCCAATATAATTTCTATTGAAGCCACCCTTATTTGCTAATTCGGCTTGACTGAGTTTTCTCTTTTCTCTTAAAGCCCGAAGGTGAGCACCAAAATCTTCCAGGAGTTTTTCTGACACATATCAAACATCCGGATAACGTGTCTGTAAAGCAACCCACAATAAGTATACAGCAGTATTTCTATCTTGCTTTCAAAAAAATGAAAGCCACAACAGAACAACTTTCTACTTTCATCAACTTGAAAGGCAAGGTATTTGCTGAATACAATATCATTTATCACATAAATGACGGCTATTCTATAAAGGACTTAAATCGCTTTAGCTCCAAACATCAATTACTATTTCAAAAATTCAGCAGCAAGATTCAACAAATGAATTTAATGTTTGTCGATAGCATATTCCCAATTCATCTTGCAGATGTTGCGCTTGAAACTTTTTTGAACAATGTGTGTTCCTTTCGCGAATATGCGCTCATCGGAAAAAACTTTGTTGTTATTGATACTAAAACAGATGTCAAGTATTTCAGGAATAAGTTCTACGATTTTATACTGCATCTACTTTTTTCAAACATAGCATCCGAAGATTTTTTTAAAGAAGAAATGCAAAGACATAATGTCTATTACTTAAAAAATGAAATGAACACAATTGATTACTATTCATTTTATGAACAGAGCGAATTGCAGTCTTTACTGTTTGATAAAATGGAACTACAAATAAATTTTAGCAGTTCCTTTATCAAGGAACCAGAACTAACTCTTTGCTTTAGGATTTCTATAAACTAAAGTTCCCTCCTTTCACAATATTTCACACTCCATTTATATGGAATGGCACCGGTTTGGCGTTATACTATCAAACAAAGTTTTTATGCAAACTATGTCAATCTCTTTTCAACCAAAAGGCCGTTGCGGGTTATCAGGCAGCGGCACACAGAAGCGCGGAGAAGGTGCCCCCGGCAACAGGGTGTTTTCATCGCTCTCCGCTAAAACTTCCATACACGGGTTAAGGCTACCCGTGCGGATTGGTTGGACAGGTATAGAGAAATCAGGAGGTGTGGCGGTATGGCGTTCAGGAAAAGAAAACCGGGTGTAGTGGTAGACGATGCCAAGCTCCGTTTAGATGGTATGAAAGGTATAGATACTGCCAATTTAATTACCGTCAACTACGGCTCAGTGGCACAGCCACTTACTCAAACTGATATGACTGCTCAGATAACACTTATCGAAGACGATATCAGCGATTACAACCAGATGCTTGAAAATGCAACGGTGATGCTGAATAAAATTCAGGAAGCCGAGAAAAAGCTGAAGGTAATGTATACGCGGGTGTTAAAAGGGGCAATTGCTCAGTTCGGTCCGGATTCTTCGGAAGTAGAGGTGCTGGGAGGAACCCGCACATCGGAAAGGAAGAAACCGGTTAAAAAGAAAACAACACCACCGGTGGCATAACCGGCTAACAGTTGTTAGTATTGGCGGGATGGCAGGGGAACTGCTGTCCCGTTTTTTATTTGCCTCAACCCGCTGCTTTTTTCGCTCTTCTTTAAAGAACCTGCCTTTATACCCCCTGTCTTATTTATTAGAATTCAATAGTTCTGTGTTAGCCAAAAGGATGGCAGAAGTATTCGGTTTGCGGATGCCTCAGATAGATTTGATTTAAATAATGAAGAAGCCCCTGAGCATCCAAAACATTATTAAAACTGTTTCAACGTATGAATAAACCTCTTACCCTCCGCAACCTGATCGTATTATTAGCTTTCTGGGCAGCCACCGTAAGTATTGCAAGCGCACAATCTTTTACCGAGAACTTTGATGATATTACCACATTGCCGGGTAGCGGCTGGGTGCAGGTAAACAACAGCACACCGGTTGGTACCACAGGGTGGTTTCAGGGAAACAGTGTGGTTTTTCCTGCTTTTAACGGAGCAACTACCGCCTATATAGGCGCTAACTATAATAATACCACCGGTGCAGGCGATATCAGCAACTGGCTGATAATGCCCAACGTTACTTTATACAACGGAGACGTTATTACCTTTCGCACCCGCACGGTAACCTCACCCGCTTTCCCCGACCGTCTGGAACTGCGCATGAGCACCAATGGTGCAAGTACTAATGTAGGAGCCGATGCGTCAACGGTAGGAGATTTTTCTACCCTGCTTTTAAGTGTAAACCCAACCCTTACAACATTAGGCTATCCAAGTGCATGGACATTATATACCGTAACTGTTTCGGGTTTAAGCGGACCAACATCGGGTCGCTATGCATTTCGTTATTACGTTACCAACGGTGGTCCCAGCGGAGCCAATTCTGATTATATGGGAATTGATAACATAATTTACACCGCAAATCCTTGTCCCGCAATTACACTTTCTCCGGCTACTTTGCCAGCGGGAACCGGTGGGGTAGCTTACAGCCAGACGGTTACACAAACAGGGGGCAACGGTATTGCCGCTTTCTCGGTTACATCAGGCAGCTTACCTAATGGACTTTCACTTTCTTCGGGCGGTGCTATAACCGGCACACCATTATTTGCCGGCATTTATTTTTTCACAATAACTGCCACCGATACAAACGGCTGTCCGGGTCAGAACGATTACTCTATTACTGTCAATTGTCCTCCACTGTCGGTTAACATAACCGGAACGACTGCGTTGTGTTCGGGCGCTACCGGTAGTCTTACGGCCAGTGCTAATGAACCCAACCCCAGCTTTAACTGGAGCAACGGTGATGACCTGACAACAATTACAATTAATACACCCGGCACCTATACGGTAACCGCCAGCGATGCTTATGGCTGTACCGCTACTGCTTCATCGGCCGTAAATGCACTGGGCGACTTTACCGTAAGCGGAAGCCTGCAGGCAGGTGACGGAATAATTACCGGACCAAGAATGACACGGAATGGAATAGCAACGGACTGTACACCGGGCAATGCATGTCCGGGCAATACCGGCACCAACGGGTATTTTTTTGATAAATATAATGTAGTAAACAATGGTGCTGCCGATATCTGCGCAACCATTACACTTACAACGGGTTGCGGGTTCAATGTTTTTGCTTCCACTTATCTCGGAAGTTTTAATCCGGCAAATATATGTGCCAACTATCTCGGAAACCTGGGTTCATCTCCGGTTACCAGCGGTTCATTTACAGCAAGTATACCGGCCAACTCTACGGTTGTGGTAGTGGTGAGCGGTGTAAATTCAGGTGTGGGTTGTGGAAGCTATACGCTTCAGGTTACCGGGCTTACACAGCCGGTTACTATTACTCCATCGGGTCCAACTACTTTCTGTTCTTATGAGAGTGTTGACTTAACCGCAGGCGGAGCAAGCAGCTATGTATGGAGCACCGGTGTAAGCACCGCAACCATAACGGTGAATACAGCAAACACTTACACCGTAAGCGGAACCGATTTTAACGGCTGCACCGCCAGTGCCAGCCAGAATATAAATGTGAATCAGGCACCGGTGGTAGATTTAGGTGGTCCGTATGTTCAATGCGGAGGCACCGTAACTTTAGATGCAACCGATGTATACCTTAGTTATGCGTGGAGCGATGGAATTACTACTACAGAAACATTTGTAGCAGGAGTAACCGGCAATTATTCAGTAACTGTTAGTGATGAAGCCGGTTGCACAGGTTCCGGTTCAGCAAGCGTAACCATCAACATACCACCTGTAGTTAATTTGGGCGGACCTTATGTAGCATGTATCGGACCGGTTGTTTTAGATGCGGGCAATCCGGGCAGCTCTTATGAGTGGAGCGATGGAGTTACTACTACTCAAACGCTGTCAGCGGGCACTACGGGTAACTACTCGGTTACGGTTACCGATATCAATACCTGTACCGGAAGTGCAATGGCCAGCGTTACTATTAACCTTCCACCATTAAATGAAACGGGCTATACTATCTGTCAGGGGCTTACGGTTCCTGCAGGAGAGGGCTTAACGGCTTCGGGTTGTGGCGATGTATCAAGTTCGTTTGCAGGCACCACTTCTTTATCGGATCCCACTTTCAACAGAAGCGTAACCGGAATAAACTACAACGCTTCGGGAATAGGTACAGCCGTGCATTATTTAACGCATACATTTACAGTAGGCACTACCGGTTCTTATACTTTCAGTATGTGCGGGTTTGATACGTATCTGCACATTTATCAGGGCTCATTTAATCCGGCATTCCCGGCCACTAATTTTTTAGTAGCAGATGATGACGGAAACACGGGAGTTTGTAGCGGAGGCTCAAATGCAACTATAACTTTAACTGCAGGAGTTACTTATGTATATGTTGCTACCGGCTTTGGCAATAACAGTGTAGGGCCGTACAGCGTAACCTTTACCGGTCCGGGTCCGGTATATGAAGGGCCATTGAGCGAACCGTTGTGGTTTAGTTCAGCAGTGGGCGGACCACTGGTGGCTACCGGTTCTCCGTTCAATCCGGTTGGAACGGCAACTTTGCCAAACACCAACACTCCGGGTACTTATACTTTTTATACAGCTTGTCCCAATTTTCCTAATTGCAGAATGGCCGTTGACTTTGTAATCAATCCTTCACCGGTGGTTAATTTAGGCGGGCCTTACAATCAGTGCGGAGGCAATGTGCCATTAGATGCAGGAGCAGGAAACACTAGCTATTCATGGTCCGATGGTACTTCGGCTCAAACAACCGTTGCTACAACAAGCGGAACTTACACGGTTACCGTGGCTAATTCTTTCAATTGCAGTGCAACCGGTACAACCGAGGTGTATATACAGCCGGTTCCGGTAGTTAATTTAGGATTAGATGTAACACAATGTGAAGGAACTGTAACTTTAGATGCAGGCAATCCGGGAAATGTATATCTGTGGTCTGACCAATCATCCAACCAAACACTTACTGTTAGTAACACCGGCATTTACAGTGTAACGGTTGGTGACATTAACAGCAATTGCACGGCTACGGATAATGTAAGCGTAACTATCAACCAGGCACCGGTAGTTGATCTTGGAAGCGATGTGGAACAGTGTGGCGGTATAGTAACCTTAGATGCCGATAACCCGGGGTCTACTTATTTGTGGTCAGACAATTCAACCGGACAAACATTAACAGTAAGTTCCAGCGGCATTTACAGGGTAACCGTAACTAACAATACGGGCTGCACCGGCACTGGTTCTATTATTATCAATATATACCCATACCCGACACTTGGCGCAGATAAAACAGACAGCGTTTGCGTAGGTTATACAGTTGACCTGAATACTTATTATGCAAACAGCGGGTATGCAAGCTATACGTGGGATACACAAACTCCTTCAGCTGTAGGGGCGGGCGTTTATAATCTTATAGTAACCAATTCAGCTGGGTGTGCCGATACCGCAACCGTTACCATTATTAATCGTCAGCAGCCAAATTTAGGTCCTGACTTAGCCGACAGTGTTTGTATAGGTTATACGTACGATTTATGGACACTTTATCCGCCTAGCCCTGCTTATGTAACTTATGTTTGGAACACACCAACGCCATCAGTAGTTACTGCCGGAACATATACTTTGATTGTTACCAATGCCAGTGGCTGCAGCGATACATTGAATGCCGTAATTACTACCCGTCAGCAACCTAATCTGGGCCCCGACAAGGCAGACAGTGTTTGTGTGGGCTATACGCTTGACCTGACAACATATTATCCAAACACCGGTTATGAAACCTATGTGTGGAACACCGCTACACCGGATAGTGTAGGGCCGGGAGTATATACCTTAATAGTGTCAAACACCAGCGGATGTTATGATACAGCGGTAATGACAATTACTTATCGCCAGCAGCCAATTGTAACACTGAACATGCTTCTGGCAATGTGTTATACTGAACCGCCATTTGAACTTACCGGTGGAATGCCAGCAGGCGGAACCTATGTGGTGGGCGATAGTCTGAATGTAGATACTTTCAGTGCGGTTCTGTTTGGTATAGGAATACATCATATTACTTACATCTATACTAACGCTTCGGGTTGTACAGATTCGGCAAGTATTGATTTTACTGTTCATCCTCAACCAAACATTACAACCGATACTGCTCCGGATTTATGTACCGGTTCATCACCAATGAACCTGAATAATTACTTTACACCTCTGGGGGGGGGTTATGTGGGCTTTGGCGTAAGTCAGAATTACTTCTATCCGGCACTCACCGGTGCGGGTAACGACACCATCACCTATTACTATACCGACCAGTTTGGTTGTAAAGACACTGCAGTATATCCACTATCAGTTAAAAACTCGGTACATGTTTCTCTGGTTACATCAGATGTAGATTTCACTATTTGCCAAAGAGATAATATAACATTCACCGCTTCAGGGGCAGAATTTTATCTGTTCTATGTAAACGGAATTGCACAAGACACAGCCCCTTCGCTTTCAAATACTTTTTCTACAAGTTCATTAAACAACCATGATGCAGTTTATGTAATAGGAAGCAACAGTTGTTCGGCAGACACCAGCGAATCCATCTTTATAGATGTAATTACCCTACCTACGGTTGATGCCGGTCCCGACACTACCATTGCATTGGGGCAGATTGTAAATCTTCATACAAAGGCAACCGGTACCGGTCTGTTAATTTACAATTGGACACCTAACTATTGGCTGAATTTTGCCAACGTTCCTAACCCGACTTATTCCGGTCCGGACACGGTAACGTTTGAAGTAAGAGTTACAGATACTTATGGATGTTGGGGTGCAGATAGTATTACTATAAATGTTTACGTGCCGGATAACGTGTTGTTGCCGAATATTATTACACCGGATGGTGACGGTAAGAATGATATCTGGAGATTGAACTACAAAATAAATCTGGATGGCTCAAACCTTGTCATCTTCAATCGATGGGGCGAAACAGTTTACGAAGCCAATAATTACACGAACGATTGGGACGGAACTTATAAGGCTACCGGTAAAAAACTGCCGGACGATACGTACTACTATGTGCTGAAAGTACCGGCTCAGAACAATCACGTCTACAAAGGCGCAATCAACATATTAAACGGAACAGCCAAATAAGAAATAAGGAAACGGTTTAACCCAATGACAAAATCAAAAACGATGAAATCGAAAATTCACGAATTCAGTTTTCTTAAAAAATATACAAGCATGAGTAAAAAAATTATCACCCTGTCAGCATTCGCTTTCTTATTCGCTTTGCAAATGAGGGCGCAACAGATTCCGCTATACAGCCAGATGTATTTTATGCGCATGCTCTATAATCCGGCACTTACCGGTTATAACGGCAGCAGCAATCTCTATGGTTTCTATCGCGAACAATGGACGGCTATGCCGGGGCACCCTGTAACAAGAGGGGTGGTTGGCGATGTAAGCTTGTGGAAAGACAGGATAGGAACCGGGTTCCATTTGTATAACGACAACACTGATATTATTCATCGCGTGAACGCGCAGATTTATTATGCGCAGAAAATCCGTTTTGCAAAAGACCATCAACTCTCGCTCGGTGTATCGTTAGGTATTATGCAAACGCATGTTGACTTTAATAATGTTGTTGCCAACGACTTAGATGATACACACTTACTTGCTGCGGGCAAAAGCGCGGTGGCTTTTGATATGAATGTAGGTCTTGCTTATCAATGGAAAAAGCTGACAGTTAGTTTTGCCATTCCTCAGGTATTGAATATGAATGCACGAATCACCTCGCAATTAAAAGATTCGAAGTATTCTATGAAGCGCCACTTTATTATTGGAGCGAGTTATGAAATAAGTATTAAGAAAGAAGAATGGAATATTGAGCCTAGTGTATTAGTAAAGAAAGGTGCGGCACAGCCTTGGCAGGTAGATGCCAATATTATGGCCAATTACAAACGCATAGCGTATTTGGGAGTTGGCTACCGCTTAGATTACGGAGTAACCATGCAGGCAGCGGTTCGCATTGCCAAGGCGGTAACTATCGGCTATGCGTACGAATATCCGATACAAAAGAAAGTGCAGTATTCCTCTACTGCAGGAACGCATGAAGTTATTTTCGGTATAAACTTCGACCGGTGGCTGAAAAAAGATCAGAACAAGAAAAATGAATTTGCAAAACAATCGCAGTACGACAGTTTGGCAAATGCTGTAAAAGCATTGCAGGAAAAAGTTGATACTACAGCACAGAAGGTAGATTCGATACAAAACAATGTTGACACTTTAAACCAGAAGGGCGGAGAACAGGATCAGCAAATTAAACAACACGAGAAGGAAATTAAGGAACTGAAAGACCGCTTTGAAGACATAGAGCCTATTGTAAAGGAATACAAAAAGCAAATTGCCGAACATCCGGTTAAAAATTTCCCTAAAACCGTTGACCAAAATACCACGGCAGCTCCCGGAGATATTCTTCGTCTTAACAACGTAAATTTTGAACGCAACAGCAGTACCTTGGATGAAAATTCTTCTGTAGAATTAGATAAGGTGGTGTCATTCCTGAAAAACAACAAAAAGATGCACATCAGGATTTTGGGCCACACAGATTATCTGGCATCAGACGAATACAACGGCTGGCTTTCAAGGTTGAGAGCCAGAGCGGTGGCTGAGTATTTAATGAGTAAAGGCATTGTCGCTAACCGGATTGAAACTATTGGTATGGGCAAAAAGGCTCCAATAGCCGATAACGAAACAGAAGAAGGCCGCGCTCTAAACAGACGGGTAGAAATGGAAATACAGAAATAACACAGTAGCTAAAAAATATAATGTTCGGTGCGGGATAGTGTGAAAACACTATCCCGTTTTTTTTGCCATTACGACACCGCTTTTTTATGAAAGTGATGCGTATCACTGGAACCGTTGCCCGCCATCATTGCCAAAGAATTATGTGTCCCCCACATTTGCACTATTCATTTATAAATTAAAAATTACGAATATGAAAACGAAAAAATTTACACTATTGGTGTTGTTTATAGCATCTGTTTTTATATCAAGGGCTGCCGGTATTTCCGGTTCTTGTGCTGATTGGAACGGCTACGTACACTCAAAAGATGCCGGACAAACCGGGTATTATACTCTCGTTGCAGGTTTAGAAGAAATGGCCGCCCAGACATATCATTATTCGGGTCCGGGCAAAGTAAGCCAGGTAAGAGTATACGGGCATTTTAACGCACTCTTTACTTACGGCATTCGTTTGCGGGTTTCTGTTTATAATGTTGATGCAAACGGAAGACCAACAACTACTATTCAAACGGAAGATCATGATTGGTATTTGTCTGATAACGCAACAGGATACATCACCGTTAGCTTTGGAGCCGGAGTTTATGTAAATAATGATTTTGCCGTGGGGGTTTCTATACTTCCTCAGTCATTTCCGTTCGGAAATACTTTCATGGTGGGTTATACAGGTAATGGTGAAGGCCACGGAGAAGATTTAGCTTCACTCGCAGGAACATCAACCGGTGGAAACTGGGCAAGTGCTTTATCTGAATTTATTAAAGACGGAGACTTCTATCTGGTTCCACAAATGACCAACTTTAATACACCAGGGTTTACCATACCATCCAGGTGTGTAGCTACTTCAACAAATATTGCTTTTACAAATACAACCCAAATGAACCGAGATAGTATGTTCAATAGAATCGGACTATCGGGTTACTCTGGTACAAACAAATATTATACTTGGAATTTTGGCGATGGCTCACCGGTATCAAATACAGCTAATCCTTCGCATACCTATTCAGCCGCAGGCTCTTATACCGTTACATTAACCAGTATAATTGATGGCTGGGACGGCATTTGTTCAGAGGTATATTCAATGGATATATCCGTTGGCTTAAATGTTGGAGCAACGGTTCTTGCCAATATAACTTGTAATGGAGGAACAGATGGAAGCGTAACAGCAGCCGGAAGCGGTGGAGCAACACCTTACATTTTTAGCATTGATGGAGAGACATTTCAGTCCGGAAATAGTTTTACCGGTTTAAATGCTGGCAATTATATGATGATCGTGGAAGATCACACGGGTTGTAGTTATTCAACTCCATTTACCATAACACAACCAAGCCCGGTAATTTTTGCAGTTCCCCAAACAACAAATGCCAGTTGTGGAAACATTAACGGACAGATTTTAGTTTCAGCAACAGGAGGTACAGGACCAATCAGATATAAGTTAGGTACGGGGACCTATAAGGTTAGCGGCCTGTTCACCGGTTTGGCGGCAGGTTCATACACTATTACTGCAAGAGATACAAATTTGTGTACAACTACAATGACCGTTACGGTAAACGATCAGGGCGGTCCAACGCTTACAGTTGTAAGTACTACCAATGTAAGTTGTAATGGGGATAATGACGGAACAATTGTGTTGTCCGGTTCTGGCGGAACGGGTGCACTTCAATACAGCATTAACAGTGGGGCTTCCTATCAATCCACTTCATCGTATACAAACTTAACAGCTGGCACCTATGGTGTTCTGGTAAAAGATGCTGCGGGTTGTAAAACCGGAACTACAGTTACTATCACTCAGCCGGCTCCTTTAAGAATATATGCAACCGCGAATCCTGTAAGTTGCAACGGAAGCTATGACGGTGAGGTAAATGTTCTTGCGGCTATCGGAGGAATAGGTTCATTATCGTACAGTGTTAATGGTAACACTTATCAATCAGGAACTAATTTTCCCGGGCTCAGCAGCGGAACATATACTGTATATGTAAGAGATGTGGCAGGATGCCTCGCATTAACTACAGCAACTATAACCCAACCAGCTCCGGTATCTGCAACAGTATCAATAGGCAATCCGGGTTGTAACGGGGTTTATGATGGCAGTATTTCAATAGGAGGTTCCGGTGGTTCGGGCGGTTATACTTATAGTCTGAACGGCATCAACTACGAAAACTATGGCCTTTTCCTGAATTTACCAGGTGGCAATTACACCGTTTATGTAAAGGATAAGAAAGGATGTAATTATAGTACTAATGCGGTTCTGACAGAGCCCTCAGCAATCAGCGGAACAGTGCTTACCACTAACTCTACCTGCGGAAATAACAATGGCAGTTTATTGGTAACTGCTTCGGGTGGTTCAGGCTCCGGTTATCAGTACAGCATTGACGGCACCACATTCAATTCAACCGGTTCATTTACGTTATTGGTTTCGGGAACCTACTATGTGCGGATACGGGATGGAGCGGGTTGCGAAAAAGTGGTTTCGGGCAACATTTTTGATTCCAACGGACCAACTATTGTAAACACCAGTCATACTAACATTGCTTGTCATGATGGTACCGATGGAAGTATTACAGTTAACACTGTTACCGGAGGAACCGGTGTGCTTCAATACGGTTATGACGGTTCAAACTGGCAAACTGCTACCACTTTTACCGGATTATCAGCAGGCACTTATACCGTAATGGTAAAAGATGCCAACCAGTGTATCGGTTATGTAAACGAAGTTCTTACCGAGCCGGCTCCGATTGTAGTTAATACAGGTGTAGTTGACCTGACCTGCCACGGAGTTAACACCGGTAAAATAACAGTGAGCGCCATTGGCGGTGCCGGTACGTTGGCTTATAGTATTAACCAGGACAATTCTTACCAATCAAGCAATATCTTCAGCCATCTTTATGCCGGAAACTACAACCTGAAAGTGCGCGATGCGGCAGGTTGCATAGGCACAGCAAGTGCAGTTGTGACAGAACCGACAGCCATTTCAATTTTAGACGCAGTGCTGAATGTTTCATGTCACGGTGCTGGCAATGGCATTATCTCGATTATTTCTTCTGGAGGTACAGGTTCTGCAACTTACAGTCTGGATGGCACCACCTATCATACAAGCGGATCGTTTATTAATTTGTCGGGCGGACATTACACGGTTTATGTAAAAGATTCATTAGCCTGTGTTGTCAATAAGAGTGTTACGGTTACAGAACCAACGGCACTTGTTATTGCGGCAACCGTTTCTGATGTGTCATGTGCTGGCGGCAACAATGGTGTAATCAATACTTCTGTTGCAGGCGGAGTGGGTAATTATCACTTTATGTGGAATGGGGGCTCAACCAGTGAAGACTTATTTAATCTTTATGCAGGTACTTATGCAACCACTGTTTCTGACGGCAACGGATGCACCCTTTCCAGCTCATTTGATGTTACGCAACCTGCTTTACCGATTATTGTAAACGGAACAGTGGAGGGAAGCAGTGGCTCAGATGGAAAGGTAGACATAACTATTACAGGGGGAGTTTCTCCGTATACTTTTAACTGGTCCAACGGAGCATTTACAGAAGATATTACAGAATTGGCTCCCGGCACTTATACTATAGAGGTAACAGACGCTAAAGGTTGCGCTACTTCGAATGTATTTACCGTGCCAAGTTTAACCGGTATAGCTCATGTGAATGCAGAGGTTGTGAGCGTGATGGTTTATCCAAACCCTTCTCAGCAATTTGCTACGGTTGAAATAAACGGTACAGAAATACGCAGATTAGAAGTGTTCAATATACTCGGGCAGACCGTATTTAGTTCAGAAGACGGTGTGGCAAAAGTGAACATCAATACAGCACAATTTACAGCCGGCACTTATTTGGTGAAGGTGATGGTAAACAATACCATTATCACCAAACACCTACAGGTTATACATTAATATCAGGATGATTAATACAGACTCTGCTTTGGCGGAGTCTGTATTTTCTCTTGTGTAAAGAATCCCGCACATGGCGGGATTCTTTGTTTTTTATAATGTAGTTTTACAACTTAGCTGTTACTGATGATGGTCATATATAGTATCAAAAAATTATTCGTTCTTCGTAAGGCTCATTAAAAAACTCAGATGAAAAACATTTACTTTTTTCTGTTACTGCCTTTCTTTTCGTTTCATTTTTTACAGGCGCAAATCACCATTGACCAAAACGACTTTGCTAATTCAGGCGATACCCTGCGAATGAGTCAAGCCGTGTGGAACCCTTTGCTGAATTATGGTGCTACCGATACTAACTACACCTGGGATTTTTCTTCGTTGCAATGGCAGAGCCAGTATATAGATGGATATTTAAATCCGATGAACACCGGAACATTCTATGCCATAACATTTAATAATCTTTCGGTAAATCCTTACCGGTCTAATATCGCCAAGCTTGCCGATAACGCTCTCACTACACTTCCCATACTCTCCAGTATTTTTACCGAAGGGTATAATTTCTTTTATAAAAGCTCATCCATGTACAGGCAAAGAGGTCTGGGAATGAAAGTTTCCGGTTTTACTACTCCTGTGCCGATGGCTCATTCTGATACACTCTATCATTTTCCGATGAACTACGGCAATCAGGATGCCTCGTGGAGCGATTACAAAGTAAACGTGCCTAACCTTGGCACCTACGTGCATAAGCAACACCGCACCAACGAAGTAGACGGCTGGGGCACACTCATTACTCCTTTTGGAACCTTTGATGTGCTGCGCGTGAGAACAGAAATACGCGGCTCCGATTCGCTTTATGTAGATACGCTGAATGCAGGCATTAAAATAGATAACGATATACAGCGCGAATACAAGTGGTTTGCAAAAGACCAGAAGGTGCCGCTGCTGCAGATAAACACACAGGCGGGTATTTTCGGGCAGTTTCAGGGTTTTGAGTTTGTAACCAAAATTGTTTACCGCGACAGTGTGCGCTTTGACCCTACCGGTATTTTCGATGCGGCAAAAGATGAAGTTCAGTTCCGAGTTTATCCAAACCCTTCTTATGGTTCGTTCTTCATTTCTGTACCCAATGATTTAACTTCTGCTAAAATTACCATAACAGATGTCAGCGGTAGACTGATGATGGCGCGCGAAATGAATGCACCTGTTGAAATGGTAAACACCGGAGATTGGGCAAAGGGTGTTTATATACTTACCCTGCAAAGCAATCAGGGAACTTCTTCGAAGAAGCTGGTACTGCAATAACTTACCCCCATATCACTTTAAACAGTTTTGTTTTTAAGTGAACCGGTTTACTCTAAAATTGTTTTGGTTCGCTTCATAACCGAATTACTTCTGTTCCAAAGGTTCTTGGTTTGCTTCAGAAGCCTGTTGGCTTACCACTTAGCTTTATTGGTGCGCTTTAAATATTTATTAGAATGCATTCAAAGCGTATTAGGTCGTATTAGAAGCGTGTTAGGTCACATTAAAGTCGTATTAGAACGCATTGAAAGCGAACTAAGCGCGTGTTAGAGTCTTATTGATTACATAAAAAGACTATTAGTTTCCATCAGAAGTAAACTAACGAGCTATTGAAATGCCATTCAAATGCCATTAGGTGCCATACAACAGCCATGTTTCATGTTTGTTTTTGTGAAACGGAAAACAGCAAGATTCTGTATTTGAAATAAAGTAGTTCCTGAAATTCTTCAACTGTTATATTCGCCCCACAAATTAAACCCCGCACATAACCGTGTCGGGGCAATCTCTTTTTATGAATGTAGGGCAAATAGTAAAAGCATATACAGAGTCCCCTCAGGTAAAGGAGCTCATTAAGCAACTGAACACCGGGGACGACCGCAACGATTTTTTTCTGCACGGCCTCATCGGATCGCAGGATGCTTTTGTAGCGGCCGCCATTTTTAAGCAGACCGATTACAATCATCTGTTTGTAATGAGCGATAAAGAAGAAGCCGCGTATTTTCAGAACAACCTCAAGAACCTGCTCGGCACCAAAGACGTTTTTTTCTTTCCCGATTCGTTTAAGCGCCCGCAGGATTTTACCGAAGTAAACAACAACAATATTCTACTGCGCACCGAAACCGTTAACAGGTTGAGTAATTCGAACAGTAAAGCAGAGCTGGCGGTTACTTACCCCGAGGCGTTGTTCGAAAAAGTGGTGCGGCAGGATGTGCTGAACGAGCAAACACTGCGTATGCGCGTAAACGAAAAGCTCGACATCGATTTTATGATTGAGCTGCTGGTGGAGTTTGAATTTGAACGTGTTGATTTTGTGTACGAGCCGGGGCAGTTCAGCATTCGTGGCGACATTGTGGATGTGTTTTCGTTCGGCAATGAGTTTCCGTACCGCGTAGAATTGTTTGGTGACGAAATTGAAAGCATCCGCACCTTCGACCCGCTTACGCAGCTGAGCCAGAAGAAGATTGCGAGCGTTACCATTGTGCCCAACATTCAGTCTCACTTTACCAATGTGCAGAAAACTTCGGTGCTCGAAGTGTTTCCGCTAAACACCATCATCTGGTTTAAAGATGTGCAGATGCTGATGGATGTTTTTGGTTCAAGCATTGAGAAGGCAAAAAAAATTCAACCGGTTATAAAGAAAAACCGCATCGAGCATCCGCATCATCCGCTGCTTGAAGGTGAAGCGGAGGAAGTGTTTCTTTCTTCGGCAGATTTTTTAAAAGGCATTTCGCGTTTTCGTGTAGTGGAATTTGGCAGAACCAGTTTTTTTAAAGCTGAAGAACGGATTTCTTTTCACAGCAAACCACAGCCATCGTTCAATAAAAATTTCGATTTGCTCATCCGCAACCTGCACGATAACAACGAGCGCGGCTACACCAATTTAATTTTTGCGGAGAACCCCAAACAGGTGGAACGCTTCTACGCCATCTTCTCCGACTTAAAAGCGGAGGTAAATTTTACACCGGTGCACATTGGTTTGCATCAGGGTTTTGTAGATGACGATTTAAAACTTTGCTGTTACACCGACCATCAGATTTTCAACCGATATCACAAATACAATTTACGTCAGGGTTTCAGCCGCGACAAAGCGCTGTTGATGAAAACACTTCGCGAATTAAAGCCCGGTGATTTTGTAACGCACATCGACCACGGTGTGGGAGTGTTCAGCGGTCTCGAGAAAATTGAAGTAGGGGGGCAGCTGCAGGAAACCGTGCGCCTAATTTATGCGGGCAACGATATTATGTATGTGGGCATTCAGTCGCTTCACAAAATTTCGAAGTATGTAGGTAAAGATGGCGAGGCGCCACGCGTAAATAAGCTTGGCACTGACACCTGGAGCAACCTGAAAAAGAAAACGAAGAAGCGGATTAAAGAACTCGCCTTCGATTTAATCCAGCTCTATGCCAAACGTAAAGCGTCAAAAGGTTTTCAGTATGCGCCCGATTCTTATTTACAGAACGAACTCGAAGCATCTTTCATGTACGAAGACACGCCTGACCAGGCAAAAGCCACCGAAGATGTAAAGCGCGATATGGAAGCGGTATCACCGATGGACCGGTTGGTGTGTGGCGATGTCGGTTTTGGTAAAACAGAGATTGCTATTCGTGCGGCATTCAAAGCAGCGACAGATGGAAAACAGGTGGCGGTGCTGGTGCCTACAACCATTCTGGCCATGCAGCATCAAAAAGTTTTTAAAGAGAGGCTCGCAGAATTTCCGGTAGAGATAGATTACCTCAACCGGTTCAAGACCGCTAAGGAAAAGAAGGACACGCTGCAACGATTGGCGGAAGGAAAAATAAACATCATCATCGGCACACACGGGCTGGTAGGTAAGAGCGTAAAGTTCAAAGACCTCGGTTTAATGATGATTGATGAAGAACAGAAATTCGGAGTAGGCACTAACACCGCCACTTGTTTTCCATCGGTGGCC
>CAIYOV010000227.1 GCA_903927935.1 uncultured Bacteroidota bacterium
AAATTTTAATTTCTTTTTCTTTCAACGTTTCCATAAAAAGGGGATTGACTTTATATTATCTACTTGATAAATCACTAGTAATTTTTGTCTCAAAAATTACTAGTGTAATTCAGCACACATTTAAAACAGGCCGCAGTAACAACAGCCCGATAGTCTTTCTTGACTCATAATATATTTTTGTCAATCCCCTAAAATGGCGTCAGGTTGTCATCTCCTTGCCCGGTAAATATTTTTTTATACTTCTGTTTTATTTTGGTTTCAGTATCTACGGAAAATGATGTGTGACCTTCATCCCCTTGCAAATAATATAGATTCTCAAAGCGAGCCAGCCGGTTTTCGAAACGCAATCGGATCGTAGAAACAGGTCCGAACCGGTTCTTGGCAACAATCACTTCCGCCACATTCCGGGTACTGTTACCTTCTGCATCCTGATCGAGTCCGTAATATTCACCGCGATACAAAAACAAAACTTTATCCGCTTCCTGCTCGATGGCTCCCGATTCACGTAAGTCTGAAAGAATTGGTTTTTTGTCACCGCCTCTTGTCTCCACCGCACGGCTTAACTGCGATGTAACAATTACCGGTATGTCTAATTCTCGGGCCAATGTTTTTAATCCGCGCGTGATTGCTGAAATTTCTGCTTCCCTGTTACCGCTATGAGTTCGTGAGGATGAAACACCTATTAGTTGCAGATAATCGATTATGATCATTTCAATGTCGTATTGCAACTTCATCCGGTTAGCCATGAAGCGAATCTTCTGAATAGTCAGTGCTGGTTCATCAACCATATAAAGCGGAGCATCATCTATTTCTCCCGATTTGAGGTGAAGCTTTTTGAATTCCTCCTGATCGAGTTTCTTTCTACGAATTCTATCCGCATTAATGCCAGAATGCTGCGATAGCAAACGAATAACCATTTGCTGACTGCTCGTCTCCAAAGAGAAAAACGCAGCAGAATGCTTCATTTTCATGCATGTGTGCAAGAGCATCGAAGTAACAAATGCTGTTTTGCCCATTGCAGGTCTTGCAGCAATAACTATCAACTCACCGGGATTGAAGCCACCAGTTATTGTATCCAATTCTTCAAACCCACTTTGAATTCCTGTAAGACCATCCGGATTATTCATACTCTGTATTGCTTCGTACAAAATATTTTCTGATAATGATGCAAATGCCTGAATAGGTTTGCGCTCATTATCCGCATGTATTTCTTCCAACCGGGCAATGGCTTTGTTCATGGTGTTTCCAACATCCACAGATGGATCGTTAGATTCACCCGCAAGTTCATCGCCCAGCTCGCCTAAACGCTTTTTCTTTGAAGAATAAAGAACGATGCGATAATATTCTTCGGTTAGCAGAGTATCATTGTTCGTGCTCTGCAGCGAATCAATGTAATCAAGACCACCTGCAATTTCAAGTTGTCTGTTTTTAAGCAACTGCGCTTTTAGCGTAATGGTATCCAACGGAGTCATGCCCAGCATCAGTTGAATGATGTTGGAATAAATGACCTGATGGCGGCTATCAGCAAAATGAATGGGCTTTAAATTTTGTAACA
>CAIYOV010000228.1 GCA_903927935.1 uncultured Bacteroidota bacterium
CAAACATTGGCCAGCTTCGACCAATCTAACACCGAACGGATTAACCGCGTTTTAGTCCCTAATAAAAAATTGAAAGCAGTGGAGCAGCTAAAACAATTCTATTTCACCATGCTTAAACATCAGCCTAAGGTCAATTACATGGGGTGCATGATCAACAACACGATGTCGGAACTGGGCGCTATTAATCCCTCAGTAGCCCATGCCACCAGCAAAGGCTTTGAAAAAATTATCCAATTACTAGAACCCGCGGTTAAACAGGCACAAAAAGATGGCGATATCCATCCGGCCTACAATTCAAAAGAAATTGCGGTATTAATGCATAGTACCTTTTATGGGGTATTGACCAGAGCTAAAAGTTTGGGCAGTTATAAACAGGGACTTAAAACAATGGACTTATTATTCACTCACTTAAACAATAAACAAAATGGGAAAAACAACCACCATCAAAAGAGAAATTGAAATCAATCTACCCAAAGAAAATGTTTGGAAAGCATTAGCCGACTTCGGCAACATCTGTCACGGCCATCCGGCAGTAAGTAAATCGTGGATCACTTCTGCTCAAAAAGAGGGAGTAGGGGCAACGCGTCATTGTGATTTTACCATGATGGGGGCAACGGGGGAAGAAAGAATAATAGATTGGAACGAAGGAAAGAACGTAAAGGTAGAAGTGTATGAACTACACAAAATGCCGGGCATAAATACAATGGAGATGGACCTAGCTGTACGTGAAAAAGGTGGACATTCGGTTCTTACGGGCACCATGCAATACACCATGAAGAATGGCTTTTTTGATATAATGAATAGCATAATGATGAAAGGTATGAATACTAAAATTCTCGATGGCATTATGGCAGGTCATAAATTATATATCGAAACCGGCACCATCGTAAACGAAAAGACGAAGTTAGATTTAACTCAGGTAGTAACTTTAAAGTAAATATACCATGTCCGACAACAAAACATTCTTAATCATCAACGCTGTTCCTAACACCGATGATATGCCCAGCTTTCAATCTTACCTTTCACAAATAGTAGGTATTATTAAACAATACAGTGGAACCAATATGCAGCGCTTTAAAACGGTTGAACAGATTATGGGTCAGGGTGGCATAAAAGCCATAGCAGTATTTGAATTTCCGAACGCACAGGCTATAAAAGAGATGTATGCAGGGCCGGAGTTTAACGCGCTAAACGACTTGCGTAAAAAAGCCTACAAACAAGAGGTAGACTTAATGATTTGCGGGACGCTTTAGATATAGTCCGTACATCCTAATCGTGTATCCACACAAGAAGAGAAATATTCTTTAGCGCCTTTGTAATTCAATCAAACCGCTCACCGGTTGTAGTTCATTCCACCCATGTTCAGGGTCTGTATCGGTTACATAAGTACCGGTAGCCTGTAAATGGTCGCCCATGTTGGGCACTTTAACTTTGTTTTCGTACACACCGCACGATTTTAAAGCATCTGCCTGCGCAATGGGCCGGTGAGAGCAAATAATAACCAGCACCAGGCAACCGTTTTGCAGTGTCATATTTTTATCATTCAAAAGCGCAAGAGGCTGACCGGGATCTAATTTGAACTGAACGGTGTAGCTGCCATCCTGCTCTGCTTTCACTGCTTTGACAATACCTTTTACGGTAGTGCATTTTTTATCGCCCTGCAAACGCTCGGGTTTATAAACGTGCGTCCATAAAGTTTGGTCGCAAGCAAGCTGACTGAAAAGGTTGCCGCAAAGGGCTGTAAATAAAATGAACGAAAATATTCTTCTCATAAGTTTCAGATTATGTTGGGTGCAAAAATAATAAGTAAATGAACGAAGGGTAAATCGTTTACACAATTTGCTCCTGAATTTCACGACTGGCAAGAGATTCCCTCGTGCACAGCGGTAGTTTCTTTTGTCAAAGCAAAAACAGCAAATCTGCTACTCTCCTTTCGGCTCTTCGTGCATTTGTTTAAAATGCATCAGCGAAGGCGCCCACATATGTTTAACAGGGTTAACATCTATGTGTATCACAGCACACTTTCCTGAATTTAAACTCCGCTCGATAGCTGCTTGTAACTGTTGCGGGTCGGCTACTCTTTCACCATGTGCGCCCATACTTTCAGCCAATTTATCCCACGCAATTTCCCCAAGGTCAGCATTTATAGTTTCTGTTTCGTCCAGCGCTTTTACCAAAAGTGTTTTAATAGGTTTTAAGGCAAACTGCTGATTCATTTTTACCATTCCCCACTGTTTATCAGCAACCACCAGGTAAACTACTTTCAATTTATTGCGCACAGCTGTTTCAATTTCCTGCGGATGAAAGCCCATGGCACCGTCACCAATAATGCAATACACCTGCCTGTCGGGAAAAGCAACTGCTCCTCCAAGCGCCTGTCCCACACCGGCACCCAACATTCCCATTTTAGGGGTTGAGATTCCAGAACCTGGTGCTGTGCATTTGTAAAAAAACATAGACCAAATAGCTGTATTGCCGCCGTCGAATACTGCAATGGCATCGTTCTTAAAAGCCTTCTTGCAGATAGTAGCCACATGAGCTGTGTTCATGGGTGCAGACATATCTTCGAGATGCTTATCTAACTTTTCTCTCTCCTTATTTCTGGCTTTAATAAACGATTCAAAAGAAGATTTGCGCGAAGCAACATTTATAGCGACTTCGTGCTTTTTCAATTCATCGTACAGTTCATGAAGGAAAAGTTTTACATCAGCAGCAATCGCCAAATCCACTGGTTTGTTTCTTCCCAGATATTCATCATCAACATCTACCTGAATCGTTTTCTGATTGGCTGGATTACCCCAATGCGGCATCATTCCCCATCGGTCGGTTTCGCCCATCCGTGAACCAAGGGTAAGAATGAGATCGGCTTTGTTGCGTATCTCATCGTTAAGTTCAATATAAATAAGCGGAATAGAAAGGTCATTGGTTTCGCACAAAGCACCACGTGCACCCCAACTGGTAGTAACCGGTGCGTGAAGCAGGTTGGCTACCTTTTCGAGTTCGTCAAATGCCAGCGCATGTACCACACCGCTTCCTGCATGAATAACCGGAAACTTTGCGTTAGCAAGCATTTGTGCAGCCTGTGCAATCTGGCTTTTAGAAGCAGGTAACACATCGGTTCTGCGGTAGCGCGCAGGAACCGGAAAGTCTGCCTCATTAAATTCTGCCTTTCCGTTAATATAATTCTCAGGAACATCTACATGCACAACGCCCGGTCTGCCTTTGTAACACATCCGGAAAGCCTGCTTCATAATCTCAGGAATCCTATCCATCAAACTAACCGATTCGCTATACTTCGACATAGGTCTTATTACACCCACCTGATTAAAACACTGATAAGTGCCGCCACGGTCGGGATAAATAAGAGGGTTTCGTCTTGCGCTGGTAATCAGCAGCACGCGGTTGCCTTCGGCATTTTCTACAGCTACACCGGGCAGCGCATTGGCAACACCCGGTCCGTTACTGGCAATGCATACACCCAGTTTACCGGTTAAGCGGGCATAAGAACCGGCCATGTGTACGGCACTGCTTTCGTGCCTAGGGGTAATAAACTGAATGCCATACTTTTTAAATTGCGAATACATGCCGAAATAGGTTCCGTCAATAATTCCAAAAACGGTGGTTACCCCTTCGTTTTTAAGCATGCGCACAATGGCTTCTCCTCCTGTCATAGTATTTTGTATTTATGGTTGAATGAATTCATTTATCTTTTAACCGGTGTTTGAATGTTTGTTTTTAAATAAAAATCGAAAACCTCTGCACTGGTATAGCGCGGAAAGTAACCAAATTCTTCTTTCAGTTTTTTATTGCTGAGCACCGGTCGGTATCGTAGAAAGTTTATTTGATTAGCTCCATATTGACTCAATCCGATTTTCTGTAATACAAACAACACTGCTTTAAGCAGACCTGCCGGTAAATTGATATATGGTTTGTCAAGAAGTTCAGCAATTTGTTTAACGGTGAGGTATCCATCACCGGCTACATTGTAGATGCCTGACTTGTCTTCCACAACTCCCTTCACAATTATTGCAGCTACATCTTTATCCCATATAAATACAAAGGGAGCATCTGACCCTCTAATGCCGAATACATACTTTCTTTTAAAAAGGTCGGTAATCTGGTTATTCGTTCCTTCTCCCAGAATGGTTCCCGGTCGTAATATCAACTGCTGCATTGCGGGAAAATTCGACCTGTAGCTTGCCAGCATGTTTTCAACTAACCTTTTGTGGCAGGCGTACGCAAATTCTTCATTACCACGGATAGTGTCCGTTTCGGTCAACCATTCAGGATTATCGGCAAAATAACCATAGGCCGCTCCGCTGCTGGTTATAACAAACTGTTTAACCTGATTCGCGACACATGCTTTTAAAACATTTTCGGTACCTAACACATCTACCGAATATTCGAAATCGCGGTTACTCTTTTTACCGGGAGAAACAATCGAAGCCAAATGAATAACAGTATCAATATCATACTTACGAATACAATCAGAAACGTCAGCATTACGAATATCTCCGTTTACATAATGGATGCCTTTCAGTTTTTTTTGCTCTTCAATCTCCTTTACATCAAAAGCAACAAGAGTTGTTATCTGCTGATCTAACCGAGCAAGTGCTTCAATGGTAAGCTTCCCGATATAGCCACCTGCACCTGTAATCAATATTGACTTGCTCATTGATTTATTGATGCTTTAGCTGATAATAATTCCCCGGTGCCGTTTGTATAAACGGGATTGGGAGCATAAAATGGTTGCAGTATATTCATATCCTCATCAAACTCCTGGCGGTTAATAATATCGTTCTGAATGTTTCTGCCCAAACGGGTGAAATAAGCAGAGTATCCCGAAACTCTTACTATCAGATCATCATACTCTGAAGGATTTTTCTGTGCTTTTTTCAGCACTTCATTATCAATTGTATTTATCTGTATATGATATCCACCTTTTTTGAAATAGGTTTTAACTACGTTTTCGATAGCCATTAATCCGATTGTGCTGTTGATTAATTGGTGAGGGAACCGCATGTTAACTGAATTGCCATAACCAATACGGGTTTGATTGATTTTTGCAATTGAATTTAATGCCGCAGTAGGTCCTAGCTTTTCGACACCATTTGAAGGAGAGAAACTATTTGACAATGGTTTGCCGGCTTTTCTTCCATCAGGTGTTGCCGGTTCCATTTTCCCTTCAAACACATTCAACCCATATGAAATAAAGCTAGCCTTATAGTGCCCGCCCGAATATCTTTGCTGCTGTTTTACTATGCTGCAGAATTTCTGAACAATCTCTGCCGCAAGTAAATCAACTTCATCATTATCAACTCCAAATTTAGGTCCTTTCTTCAGCAAATTGCGGGTTCTGTCATGCTTTCTGAAATCAACTGAAATAGCTTTTAGAATCTGTTTTAGAGTTAGTGTTTTATCCTCAAAAACAAATTTTTTAATCGCGGCAAGCGAATCGGCTGCTGTTGCCATACCTCCACCTCCAATATTTCCAAAATTATATTTTGCACCACCCTGCGTAGCGTCTTTTGCGTTTTCAATACAACCATCAATAGTAGCGGAGATGAAAGGGTTGGGGAAATTATCAGCCCATATTTTATCACGGATGTTGGTGGCTTTAGCAGCCGTTTTTATCATGAATTCTAACTGAGTATAAAAGGCATTCATAAATTCTGAAAAACTACTGAAATGCCCCGGATTTCCTGTGTCTGGGCCATCATGATTACCAAACATGGAAGTTCTTCCTCGATTGAATACCATATCAATGGCGGTGGTAAGATAAACTTTAGTTCCACCGGTAGCTCCGTAGGTATCTCCGTTCCCGCTGGGTTCTACACAGCCGACTAAACAATACTGTCGGGCGTCTTCCAAACTATAACCATCATTCATCAATGTATTAATTACAACGGTGTCGTTAAATATTGCAGGGCTGTTACTGTCCTTATGAATTTCCAAAACGCTACGGACAAAATCAGGCGGAGAATTTTCGGAAATCCGGAAAGAAGCTGTTGTAGCGAGATTTGTATTTCTTATGGCTTTGATAAACAGATAAGAGAGTTCATTTACGCTGCAATTGCCATTTTTGTCAACACCCCCGATGGTAATATTCTCAACATCAGACCCAAGCGGGTTTAGTTCTACATCAGCAACATTGGGCCAGATGACTAGGTTGTTATTGATTTTAATTATAAACTCTTCAATCAAACGTAATACAAATTCAGGATTAAAATCAGCTTTTTGTTTTTCTGAAAGGTAATACGGGTACAGCAGTTGGTCGACTCTGCCTGGTGTTATTCCGCTTCCTGAGCCATAGCTGATAATAATTGCATTCTGTGTAAACCAGATGGCCTGCATAGCCTCATGAAAAGTAGCAGGCGAATAGTAAGGAACCTTTGAAGTTATTTCGGCAATGGCTAGCAATTCTTTTGTTCGTTGCACATCATTTTCTTTAGCTGCCATTCTGCGGGCTTCCCGGGAGAATCTTTCACTGAATTCCTTTACCGAATTACAGGTAGAAATTATACTTTTCAGATAACTGATTTGAGAGGGATCAGTGGTCTTCTGTAATTGAGTGATTGCTTTTTCCTGAATGCCTTTAAACCCAAGTTTTAAAACATTTTTATAGCCAATTACTATATGTGCTTGTGCATCTATACATCTTCCTCTGCCTTTTATATTATCTGCCGAACCGTATTTAATTCCTTTCAAATACCGTGGCAGATGCGAAATAACCAAACCGATTTTTTTTCTTCTTTCAGACCGAGTCATGGAGTGTTCATCAATGACCAACCGGAGTAAAACTCTTCTGCCGAAGGCTCTTCTCTTTCTGTGAATTTCTACCGGAGAAAGATTCATTTTGCTGCATAAATCATGACGGCTAAATTCAATTAGCTTTTTATCCCTCACAGTTTTACCCTGCCAGTAAGGAAGTATCTCTTCAAACAGAATATTTTTATCACTCTCTGTAATTTTATATCCGAACTTAATTAAATCAGTAAGCAGATATTTTAAAATGAAAGAATAATCTCCTCTTTCAGGAGCAATAGGTGGTGCGATCAGTTTGGAAGAACGGTTACCAACCAGCAACTCTTCAGGTTCTATCCTGATGCTCATATTTTCGAAAGTGTGCTTTAAAGCATATGATACACGAATGGCAGGATTTAAACCCTCTGTTTGTTTAAAGCTTTCAGTATAAAATCTAGCCCTCTCTATACAGAGATGATATTCAGCAGTAAGTAGTTTTCTTTTTAGAACTTCATTTTGAGGAAATAACTTGCCCATATTTTCCGTAAGCAATTGGCTATTTAAGCAACCGTGCTTTTAAGACGAAGAAGATTGAAACATATTGTGTTTCTTTCCCATAAAACAAACCGGCATGGAATAAATCCGGAAATTCCTTTATTGCTTAATCAGCAACTCAAAGTGCTCCGCTGAATAATTTCATCTTTCATAGCCGGTGAAAGATCGTTAAAATAAGCAGAGTAACCGGAAACGCGTACGATAAGCCATGGATATTCTTCGGGATGTTCTTTAGCGTGTTTCAGCATTTCGGCATCTAGAACATTTAGCTGCACCTGCATACCTCCCTTTTTAAAATAGGTGAGCAGCAAAGCCTTCAACATATCTTTACCATGTTCACCTTTCAATGTGGCGGTATCAAATTTGGCATTAACGTTTACTCCGTTATGCGCCCGCTCAAAATCAATACTTGCCACTGAATTAAACAGAGCGGTAGGGCCTTTTTTATCTGCACCATTGGTTGGTGCAATTCCTGAAGTGAAAGGCATTCCCTTTAAGCGACCGTTAGCCATAGCACCGGTACATAATCCAAAACTGTAATGTGTGGTGGTTGAATAAAAACCTGCAACGAACCTTCCTCCGCGAGTATTATACTTACCTTCAAAACTATCGTAAAAGCAATCGGCTACCCATTTACTAAACCAGTCGGCAGGCTTATTATCGTTACCAAACTTTGGCACGTTCAAAAACTCAAGGCGCATTTTTTCTCCGCCTTTAAAATTATGCTTCAAAGCATTTGTAACCTTTGCCATCGGATATTTCTTTTGAACAAACACCAGTTCATTCAATGCATTTAAGCTATCTCCAACATCTGTAATGCCTACACCCTGCACTCCGCTGAAATTATAAACTGCGCCACCGGCAGTTACATCTTTACCTTTTTCCATACATCCCTGTATCATTGATGAAGTGAGCGGTGTAGGATGATAGTTTTTGTTCCCGAGTTCGATAGGTGCCAGCATTTTCTGCAACCTGTCAATCTGAAAATTAAGTTGCTCTTTAAATGCCAGCATCACTTGCTCCATGCTGGTAAATGTTTCCGGATCATTAGTTGGGAAACCACTCAACGAAGAAGAACCGAATAGTCTTCCGCGGTTCAACGCCATCTCTAAGCAAAGTGGTACGTTCACCAGTGCGGCATCAGTAGAACCAAAAGTTTTACCGGCAGCATTCAGTTCAACACAACCCAGTGTGCTGTATTCCATGGCATCTTCATTTGAAAAGCCGCAACGCTTTAGCGAGCGGATGATAACTTCATCGTTATACATAGCAGGCGAGTTGACTCCCTTAGCCAAATGCTGCATTATTTTATCAATATAGGCCACCGGTGAACCGACATGAATACGCGCATGATAGTTAGGTTGGCGCATTCGCACTTCGTCCATCAGGTCAAGAAAGATATACGATAAATCGTTCGTTACATCGTTTCCGTTTTTATCAGTTCCTCCAATGGTTACCGCCTGTCCGCTCAAAAAGCCTCCGTGACTAGCTATAATACTCTTACTAAAAACGGGAATAATCTCTGCGCTTTTTATCATCAGGCAACCAAGTAATTCTTTGGCTCTTTGCTTAGTCAAATTACCGGCTTCAATATCTTTTTGATAGAATGGAAGAAGATACTGATCCATCCTGCCAAAGCTTATGCCGTTGTCAAGCCCCTCAAGAGTAAGTGCGGTGTGTAACATCCAGATGGATTGCAGGGCCTCATAAAAGTTACGCGCACCCTTCGCTGGTACCCGTTCCAGGTTTTCAGAAATCTCAAGCAATTCAGTTTTGCGTGCGTAGTCATTTTCTTCTTCTGCCAATCGTATTACTTCGGCTGAATAATTCTGAGCCATCCTGATGACGCCTTCGCAAATAATTTGAACTGCCTGGTAAAAATGGTGCCGTTCACTATCCGGAGAGAAAAGTTTTTTGTGCATTTCTGCCTGTTCAATAACTCCTTCAAGACCGACATGAATAAGCATTTCGTAGTCGGGAATAAAATGACCGATGCCACCGGTTTCATTAATCAGAAAAAACTTGGGATGCAGTTGGTCGGTTACAAAATTTAGCAAGTCTTTGCCCGAAAACGCTTTGTAAGCCAAAAATTTATTGAGCCAATACGGAGCCACATCTTTTACCAGCTTCATTTTTTCTTTACCGGTAATCTGCAAAGGATTTAATTTCCGTGTGGTAAAAGTGAGCAGGTCTTCCATAATCGGTAAGCCGTGCAACTCGGGATAAAGCGGACCGGCTACTCGTTTTGAAGTAGTAGAACCTACAATAAGTTCCTGCGGATAAATGCGACAGGTTTTATGGGTCAAAACATGTGCTAACGCTTCTGCTTTGCGCAAAATAATCGGCAGACTTTTATTTTCCTTTCGTTTAAAATATTCCGTTACAAGCACCGCTCGCTCAACGCAAATGGAGTATGGGCTTCCTGCAACTTCGTCTTTTAGGAATTTTAATCGTGCTGATTTTGATAAACTGTTATACTTTGGGGCTGTTAATACTTCTGGTGAATTATACATGGCTTTGTGTTTTTATCTGAATAAAACCGGTTGAATATTTTCGTTTACAAATAGCCGCTGAAAGTGCTGCAGGCTTTCTTCTTTGAAAGGCTGAAAACCAAGTTTGGGCAGCGGGCTGCAAACTTTCTCAGCCTTAGCTTCGCCCATGGCGTGATAAGGAAGCAAGTGTATTTTCTTTACTCCGTTCTGTTTCAGCAAGGATATTATCGCACTCAGGTTTTCTTCGTTGGCGGTATATTCCGGTATTAATGGAATACGGAATTCAACCGGTGCGTTTGCCTCTACTAATTTTTGGATGTTAAAAAGAATCTTCTCGTTACTCTGCTTTAGAAACTGTTTGTGCAGACCGGTGTCAGCTATTTTAATATCGAAATAAATCAGGTCGAGCAAGGGCAGAATCTTTTGAAACTTTTCCCAGGCAAAATGACCGTTGGTTTCGATGTTCGTGTGTATGCCATGCTTTCTGCATTGCAGCAACAACTCATAAATAAAATCGATATGCAGTGTTGGTTCGCCACCAGAAAATGTTACGCCACCACCGGACGTTTCATAGTAGTCAGCATCGCGTAAAACTTCTTCCATTACTTCTGTTATACTATACTCCTTCCCTATAACTCTGATAGCCCCCGATAAACAATCTACAGTGCATTGATTGCAAGTGGCGCATACTTCACGGTCAATTTGAAGACCTTTATTGTAACTGATTGCACGTTGCGAGCACATCTCCATACAATCGTTGTTGTCAGTACATTTGTCGGGGTAGTAGGCAATCTCTTGTTTAAGCGCTATAGATTCAGGATTTTGACACCACGGACATTCCAAATTACATCCTTTAAAGAACACAACACTTCTTATACCGGGGCCATCGTGAATTGAAAAGCGTTGTATGTCAAAAATAAGTGGACGCATTACTGCCTTTTTGGAAAGTTTCTTTGACTATTTTTTTGTAAACACCACAAACTTAATACGGAGCGCGGTCACCCCTGCTGATTCTGGTCATATCGTTCAATTAAAAATTACCCCATTCTTTTAGCTTAATGAGTATTCCCACAACGGCCCTTTTTTATTCTTAATTCTGAATTTTTTCATATTCTCAGAAAAATCCGTATCCGGAAAAATCCAGTTTTTGCCGGTAGAATTGGCACGCGGCCGTAACGTGGAAAGATCTACTTGTTTTGAGATGTAATAACGCGGCTCTAACAAGTCATCATTGGCGCTGATGGTTCCGTCATTTATAGCAAGTTGCTGTAATCTGGTTCCCGGATAGATACGCATACCTACAAATGGGAAGAATGCTGTGAGACCTATTTTTTTAGAATTTTCGAAAGTTTCATTGACAGTTTCGTCTGTTTCGCCATAACCGCCAAGAATGATAAAATGCACAAAGTCTATTCCGAGCGTGCGGCACAAATCGCTTTTTTCAATCACCTCCTTTACGGTAAAGCTTTTGCCGTAATTCTTTAAAGTTCGGTCTGATAGAGATTCAGTGCCAAATTCAACATGCGTTAAACCCGACTTTTTCAGTTTCTTCAACAATGCTTCATCCAACTTTTTAAACGTGAAGTAAGCGCCCCATTTTATTTTCATTCCGCTGCGAATGATTTTATCGGCTAACTCATGATTGTATTCATTTTCGATATTGAAAACCGAATCGGTAAAAAACACATAGTTGATGCCCTTGTTGTAGTATAGGTTCTCAAGCGCTTCTACAATTTTATCGGTATTGAGTGTTCTGATCTTTTTGCCTTCAATAACCGGATAGGAACAATAAATGCACTTGTAGGGGCACCCTCTTTTGGTTTGAACACTCAGCATGCCACTGTGTTGCCAGTAAAAATCGGCCAGATTATTTTCAAACTTCAGCGTTAAATCGTGGCAGTAATTCTCCCTTTTGTTGACCATTACATTATCACCGGAAGAATACACAAGTCCTTCTATATGCCTGTAATCATCTGCGTTATCCAAACTGCTGATTAAGTTGTAAAAACTCCTTTCGCCTTCGCCATAAATTCCAAAGTGAGGCTGAAGCAAACGAAAAAGTTTTTCAGGATAAATCGAAAATCCGGCACCACCAATAACAATAGTAGCACTACTTATTTTCTGAATCAGCGAAATAATGTTTCTGTAATTTTCAATAAAGCTGCCCTTACTTAACGAGTTAGCATCATCGGCATTTCTGAGCGAAATACCGATATATTTTGGCTGAAGTTGCTGAATAAAGGAATCTAATTCTTCGAAACTATTTAAATAGAGGTCGAAGATTTCTACCCGGTAGTGTGGCAGCTTTTCTTTCAGGTAAGTTGAGATGTATGATAACCCTATAGGGTAAACCGGATAAGGTTTATCGAACCGGTTAGCCGAAATGAGCAGTATAGTTTGTTGTTTTATCATTTTGCCCAGAAATCGAAATAGTTAAACCATTGTGTGGGGTACTTCTGCACCATGCTTTCTAATGCCTTTGTAAATTCATTTACCATATCGTTCACAGAACCTTCATTCACTTTACCGGGGGTGGCGTAAAAATGATAATGACGGTCACCTTCTTTCATGGCAAACACAAACGAATAAGGAATTTTAAACCGGGTAGTTAAGTGGAACGGACCTGCAGGAAACTGTGCTTCTTCACCGAGAAACTTTGCGGCTATTGTTTTTGTTTTATCAAAAGAACGGTCACCGGTAAAGCAAATCAGTTCGTTATTTTTTAGTGCCGCATCAATTTCAAAAATGTGTGACATGTTATCTTTCACAACTATGTAGCGGTTACTTTGGTTTACCATTACCGAATTGAGGTAATCTTTAATCTTAGCATGCTCAGTATCGGTGGTAACCTGATTTATTTTAGTATTCAGTCTTCTTAAAAGATGACCTGCCACTTCAAAGTTGCCGATATGTGCGCTGATGATCATTCCGCCTTTGCCGGCTGCTATAATATCTTCCAGGTATTGCTGTCCTTCAAACGTATAGGTGAAATCAATATGGGCAGCAGAATAAATAGCCACCTTATCAATAATTGTTTGACCTAAAGCAAAGAAGTTTTTATAGGAAGCCACAACAGATTTCAATCTGCCATAAGCAAGTTTTTTGCGGTAGAACTTATAGATTATGCTGCGGTCTGCACTTGAAAAAATCATAAAATACGATGCCACAAAAACAAGTAGAAAGTAAGCTCCTCTTAAACCGGTATACCTGATAAGGAAGACGAAAATTTTATACCCAAGCAATGTTCCTCTCGACCTTCCCTTCCACTTTATTGGCATTTTTAATCCGTATTTATCGTTTAATAAGCAGAAGAAAGACTGCTTTATCCTGTTTTGGCAAACTTAAATGTAGTTGGGGGTAACAAGAGAATTCGCCCTACTGAACTAAATCATTAAGAAAAATGCCATTTGACACTTCGCTTACTCTATAAAAGTTATTTCTATATTGTATGACGTAAATCAGAACCATTTTTAACGAAATAATTCAGTTTAGCGCTGCATGAAAATAGTATACGCGTTTATTTTTCTTCTTTCCATTTGTGCTTGTAATTCAAACACTAACAGCAATTCAAATAAGGAAGCGGCCTCTGCTGTTTCAAAAGACGATACTACGTTAGCTCATAATGCGCGTATTATTTTTACTACCTGTACAGCCTGCCACGGCAATAATGCCGAAGGCAACCGGGCACTTAATGCACCTGCCTTGGTTAATCAGGATGCCTGGTATCTTGAGAACCAGATTAGAAATTTCAAAGCAGGAATCAGAGGAACCGATGCGAGTGATAGTTTAGGGTTGCGCATGGCAACTATGGCCCGTACACTTACCGATACGCTGACAATAAAAGCCTTATTAGCTTACATTAAAACGTTTAAACCCACCGGTACTTCAACCACAGTTACCGGTGATATTCAGGCGGGAATGAGTCATTACAACATGATTTGCGGAGCCTGCCATGGACCGGGTGCCGAAGGCAATAAAGAACTTGGCTCACCGAAACTGATTGGCATTAATGATTGGTATTTAGAACGGCAGTTGCTTAATTTCAAAAACGGAATAAGGGGTTCACATCCTGACGACAAGGCCGGTGCGCAGATGAAACAAATGGTGACCACCTTAAAAGATGAACAGGCGGTTAAAGATGTGGTTGTATACATTCAATCGTTGCAGCAAAAAAGTCTATGAAGAAAAGTCTTGCATTTATTGCTGCTTTGTTTTTCGTATTCAGCGTTTTCAGGTTATATCAAATGGGAATTATTGGAGGCCACCGCCAACAATTATCCGGTATACAGTTATGCGACCACTGCCCACCGGGCTTTGAACTTACCGATGATAACCGGTGTGTATTAGTTACCCCTTACCAGCAATATCAATCGCTCAGGGGTCAGGGAGTTGGCGGACTTCAAACGGCACTGCCACCGGTACGCGATGGTTTCAGCCCACAGCAAATTGATTTAGGTCGGTATCTTTTTTTCGACCCGGTGCTTTCCGGTGATAAAACTCTATCGTGTTCCAGTTGCCATCAACCTGATTTAGGTTTTGCCGATGGTAAAGCGCAGAGTGTTGGTATTTATCAGGCGCATCTTACGCGCTCCGCTCCTACTATATGGAATGTAGCCTTCCTGAAATCTTTTTTTTGGGATGCGCGCGCTAAAACATTAGAAGAACAAATGGCGGGCCCGCTTTTCTCAGCTAACGAAATGGGTAACACACCTGAAAAATTGCTTGCTACGCTAAATAAACTGCCGGAGTATCAGCGGTTGTTTTCCACTGCATTTCCGGATATGAAGGATGACAAAATAAGTATGCATGAAGTATGCAGCGCTATTGCCGCTTTCGAAAGTTCACTCATTTCGCTTAACAGCCGGTACGACCAGTATGTGCACGGCTACCACGAAGCGCTGAATGCAAAAGAAATTGAAGGCTTCAATGTGTTTCGTTCGTTTGTGGCGCGCTGTTCAGAGTGCCACACTCCTCCTCTGTTTACCAATCAACAGATTGCCGTGTTAGGTACACCGGAACCGGCCGGTATGGCTTTAGATATTGGCGCTGAAAAAACGTTCAACGATTCTTCTTTACGTGCAGGTTTTAAGGTACCCACTTTGCGCAATATTGAAAAGACAGGCCCTTATATGCACTCCGGTGTGTTCGACACTTTGCGCGCAGCAGTTGCCTTTTACAACAAAGGGCGCGGACATGCTGTTCCTAAAGGAGTAAACCTTAAAATTCACTGGCACATCTGGAACCCTAAACTGACCGATTATGAAATAGACCGGATAGTTGATTTTATGAAGACACTGAACGATGAAAGTTTTAAACCACAGGTGCCCGAAACATTACCATCGGGAATAAAACAAAAAAGTAATTTAACAGCATACAAACAATAAAACCATCCACACACCATGAAGAACATTTTTAAAATCCTGGCATTTGTTGTACTGGCAGCCGTAATTTTTGCCGGAGGTATTTTTACTGCAAAAAATTTCCTGACCAAAAAAGATTTACCGCCTGCACCGGTTTCTAAATTCTTTGACGGTGCGAAAGAACTATCGGGAAGCATTGCCAAAACTTCTACCGGTAAAATTATTGAAGTAAAAAACGGTCAGCGTATTCAGGATGCGGTGATGGAAGCCAAACCGGGCGATGTAATCCGCGTTTATCCGGGCACTTATAACGAAACCGTTTACGTAGATAAAGACAATATCTCTTTTCAGGGTGTAGTTAAAGGGAACGACTGGCCTACACTGGAAGGCGACCACAAACTGAACGATGCTTTTTTGTATTCGGGTAATAATATTTCTATTGAAAGTTTTAAAATTCAGAATTACAAGGGCAACGGGGTTATGGGGCAAAGCGGCAATAACTTTGTTATCAGCTATAACTGGATTATTAACTCAGGGGTGTACGGCATTTTTCCGGAGTTTGGTAAAAACGGATTGGTGGAGCATAACATACTTACCGGTATTGAAGATGCTGCCATTTACATAGGCATGTGCGATAACATTGATGTGCGCCACAACGAAGTTTACGGAAGTGTTGCCGGTATTGAAATTGAAAACTCGCGGCACGCGCTGGTGGAGGATAATTACTGCTACGATAACTCGGGTGGCATACTTGCTTTTATTACACCCGGCCTGCCTATTAAAACGTGTTATGATGTTATTATCCGCAATAACTATGTGCTGAATAACAACCATGTGAACTTTGGCGCCCCCGGTTCTATTGTATCGATGCTGCCTGCCGGTACCGGAATTATTGTAATGGCTGCCGATGACGTAATTATTGAGAACAACTTTATTTCGGGAAACGACAATGCCGGTATTGCTATTGTTGACCATAAGTTTTTGGCCGATATTGCGGTTGACCCCGAAAGCGAACCTAACCCCGACCGCATTTCGATTTTAGATAACTTTATGTACAACAACGGGAACAACCCTATTAAGGCGGTAAAGGCAGGTATGCTTACCAAGCTTGATTCGAAGGGGCCCGATATTCTTCACTACGGTGGTGGCACCGGCAACTGCATACGCGATGTAAACCGCTACCGCTCTTTCGGACTGGAGACTTACAGCCGGTGCGAATTAACTTCAACCTCGAAGGTAGTTTCGTATTTGCTGAACGAACCGGTACCCCCTCGCACCAGTACACCGGCCGAGCGCAGTCGCCTGACTTACTATGGCGTTTGCTCGGGTTGTCATGCCTATAATGTGCGTATGGTAGGTCCGCCAACTATTACTATTCAGGCTATTTACAAGGATAATCCTAAGGGCATTGCCGACTATATTACTAAACCGGTGCACAAGCGCAAAGACTATCCCGAAATGCCACCGCAAAATTATCTGAGCGAAGAAATGCGGATAGAGGTAGCTAAGTTTATGCTTACGGTGCAGAAATAGGTTTTTCACTACGGTGCTTTACGCGCACTGAGTCGCTTGGCTCGGGCTTGGCTTCATGTATATTTGGACAGTACCTGAACAATAAGTCTAAATGGCACTACTCTAAACTTGAAGGACACTACTCTAAACCTTGAGGGCAATAATTAAAACTTTGAGGGCAGTAATTAAAACTTAGAGGGCAATACTCTAAACTTAGAGGGCAATAATTAAAACTTGGAGGGTAATACTCTAAACTTAGAGGGCAATAATTAAAACTTGGAGGGTAATACTCTGAACTTAGAGGGCAGTAATTAAAACTTGGAGGGTAATACTCTGAACTTAGAGGGCAGTAATTAAAACTTTGAGGACACTTATTTCAGGCAGAGGGCTTGGAAGCAGGTTTGTACAATACATGCATTAGATCGAGGTAGAAATGGCACGGGAAGCCATAAGCGTTGTGTTTCACTTTGTTATTTTAGTTTAGTGTTTGCGGAGAGTGAGTGAGTTTTAATGCGCCTCTTCATTAGCCCGTGAAACGTCAAACTGTCTAAAAACTCACCGGCTCTTGTGGATTACTAATAGTGACAAACTTTGACATAGAAACAAGCCTGTACTATCCTTGCAGATGCAATTCATACAAGGTAAAGACAGAGCCCAAAGCATTCTTTTTCCTGAGTCGCTCGACCAGATTGTAGAACCGGATAACGAAGTACGCATCATCGATCTTTTTGTAGAGAGTATTCATCTCACTGACTTTAAGTTTGTGATTAAAACCACTACCGAAGGTCGCCCGGCTTATCACCCGAAAGATTTACTGAAACTGTATGTGTATGGTTATCTCAACTCCATCCGTTCGTCACGCGCCTTAGAAAAAGAATGTAAACGCAACATTGAAGTGATGTGGCTGATGAAAGAACTGGTTCCGGACCACAACACCATCTCCAACTTCAGGCGCGATAATGAGAAAGCCATTCGTAAGGTATTCCGCCACACGGTGAGCATCGCCAAACATTTCGACCTCATTGGCGGCAAACTCATAGCCGGTGACAGTACCAAGCTGCGCGCACAAAACAGCAAGAAGAACAACTTCACACCGAAGAAAATTGAGAAGCACCTGGAATACATTGAGGCTAAACTCAACGAATACAACAACGCACTGGCTACAGCCGATGACGACAATAAACAAGTCATCAAGAAAGAAATACAGAAACACACCGAAAGAAAGCTTGGCTACGAAAATATGCAGCGGCAATTAGAGCAAACCGGTGAGGTGCAGATTTCTACCTCTGACCCTGAGAGCCGGCAGATGATTACGCGCAACAACATTACCGAAGTAGCCTACAATGTGCAGACGGTGGTAGATGCCAAAAACTACCTGCCTATTGATTACAAAGTAACCAACGAAAACGACAGCAAGGCTATGGGCGGCATGTTGCGCAGAACTATAGTAATTTTAAAGAGCAATGATTTTACGGCCCTGTATGACAAAGGCTATCACACCGGCAGCGAGATAAAAACCGGACAGGATTTAGGTATTAACTTAATGGTCGCCATTCCCGAAGTAGCCAGCCATGCTCCGGACGAAAGCTATGACGTAGCGAAGTTTGTTTATGATTCAGCAAAAGATACTTACACCTGTCCGCAAAACCAGGTGCTCACTACCAATGGCAGTTGGTATATCAAAAACAGAGGTAAGTCTTTCACTCAAATGAAGCATTACAAAACGAAAGCATGCAACACTTGTCCGGCAAAAGATTTATGCACTAAAAACAAAGAAGGAAGGTTAATAGAACGTAGTGAACACGCCACATACGTAGAGCAAAACAGAGTAAACATTGAAGCCAATACCGCCACCTACAAAAGGCGGCAAGCTATTGTTGAGCATCCTTACGGAATCATTAAGCGGCAATGGGGCTTTTACTACATCATGACCAAAAAGGGAAAGAAACGAGCCAGCGCTGATGTAGGATTTATATTCACCGCTTACAACTTGCGCAGAATCATGAATATTCTTGGAGTAAACGCGCTACAAAAGTTCTTCCAAGAACTTGTCCCTCTGTTTTTTACTATAATGACCTCAGCAAAAGCAATAAGCGTTCGAATAAGGCTTTCTGATATTAAAGTGAACTTCCCGAAAAGCTTTCTACAACCCGCTTTAAACAAAGCCGTATTCGTTTATATTTGAGGGTGAACGGAAGTTCTTAGACGAACTGACGTTAGCGGCAAGTTTGTAAAACATCGCAACGATAAAACTTAAGTGGGGCTACTAAAATCAATAATCAGTTGTACTCATCCCTTAACTGCATCTTTGTTCTTCCAAGTGCATTACTCTTAACCCTTGAAAGAACGGGGGATTACTTCTTAATCAGTTTACCTAATGCTTTGCCTGCGCTGGTTTTAAGGCTATAGTGGTATAACCCTGCATTAAGTTCGCTCAGCGGAATAGTTATTTTGTTCAAGCCTGCTACCATTAAATATTCGCGGTTAATAATTAGTCGTCCGGTTACATCAGTCATTTCAAATACGATGCTTTGCATAGCATCCAAAGTAAATTCAAGAGTTGCTTGATTGCTTGCAGGATTGGGGTAGCATTGCAAGCCTATTTGTGTGGCAAACGGTGACTGAATACCGGTAGATGTTCTATAGATTTTCAGGTAAGGGCGGTTAGCTCCTGCGTTGGTGGTATCGTCTGAGGTAGGACCATATAGTACCACCGCTGCATTGTTACAACCTACAGTGGAAGAATAGAATTCAAATCCATGATTGGGTACTGTTGCATTTGCCCAGTTGCGGTAGGTCTGGGTAATATCGTATTCTTTTGCATGGAGTGAATCGTTCCAATTGTGGTTAAGTAAGGAATAAAAAGGTGTGCTGACTTTGCTGGGGCGGTTTGCGAAAATAACAGTTGTTTCACTCCATGGCTCTGTAACGAGAGCCAAATGGAAATCTGCTACACAGTTTGAATAGCAATATGTTCCAGGATCGGTGTGATTGATAACGAACATTACAGAATCAACTTCAGCGGGAAGTGTGCTTACATCAAATTTAAACAGCGTAATCCATGTGGTGTTGTTGCAATTGCTGATAGGGGTGATGTAAAATACGCTTTCAGTGCCGTGGGTAATGTTATCAGCATCACCGATAAAAACATCTTTACCTCCGTTAACTCCGCCTTCGTCAGTGCCATCATTAAGTCCGGGTCCGGGTCTGAAAATAATTGGTGTTTGCGCTATCATTGGCAGTGCCAGAAAAAGAACACAAGCAAGAGTATAAATGCGTTTCATAGTATTTTTTTTAGTTTTAAAATTTAGTGCAAAGTTACCGGCCTGGCAGGTCAGGTGAAATGATTGGTGTTAACGCAACCGGTGATACTTATCACAGAAATGTAGCTGAGGTATTTCAAAACGATTATAGGTATTTTTTGAAACCGTCTTTTCAGCAAGAAACTCTAAAGGAGCACTGAAAGCCGGAAAGGTTACCAAGAAATGAAAGGAGTAAACCAGCCGCTAACAAGGCATTGCCGAATTTAGCAAAGCGGTATCATGAACTCCGATAATAAATAAATGACCGGTGAATAAAGCGCGGGAACTTCTGACAAGGTTGATAGGCTAGTCACTATAGACAAATTTTCTGAACATTAATTAATTATTTGCTTTGTATTAACTAAACCAAGGGCATGAAAAAACTTCTCCTCTCCATATGGCTTACTGCATCGCTTTTTTATATGCTCAGTGCACAAGCGCCTCAACAATTTAACTACCAAGCCATAGTACGCAACACTTCCGGTACACCGGTAGCTAACAACACAGCAGTAACCTTGCGTTTTACTATTCATGACAACAATGCTTCCGGCACTACTGTTTTTACCGAAACTCAAAACACTTCTGCCAATCAATTTGGTTTAGTGAATGTTCAAATTGGCAGTATAAATAATTTAACCCCGGTTAACTGGGGCAGCGGGGCTAAATTCTTACAGGTTGAAGTGGCTTTAAACAACAGCGGTACTTTTACAGATATGGGAACCACGCAAATACTTAGCGTACCGTATGCTTTATATGCCGGTAAATCTACCAGCCATACACAATACTTAAGAACGAGCATTCCAACCAACTACGTTAGGGATACTGCCGTATTTACCATCGATTCAATGGTGGTGCAGGAATCAGGCACTTATTTACTTAGTTTTTATGCGCAGGGTCATGATAACGACATACAGTCTGTTTCATCCACGGCTTTGGATTGGTACGTTACAGCAAACGTGTATAATGTCACTACAGCATCAGATATTAACGACCCTCTGCCTTTTGTTTTTCCCCTACCAGATTTGCAAAGTACAACAGGCTGGGATGGACTAATAACGAACCAACGTGTTACGGCTTCTTCTACTACGGTGGTTAATTTAACTGCCGGTTCTGTATTAAAGGGAAAAGGTTTTGTGTTCGGTTTCGGTATTCGCACAGGGGAATGGGGGGTAGGAACTTTCTATTTTTGCATTACACGGGTAGGCGATTAAACTGCTTAAGCAAGGTAGGTTTCGCCTTTGTTGGTGTTATAACCAACAAAGAACCGCAGCTGTACGGGTAAAAAAAAGAGAGTGCAACTCCCCAGTTGCACTCTCCGCTAAACACCCGCTCATGATTGAGCACTGCTAATATAAAAAATATTTTTGCCTTTGTAGGTGTAAACACCAAAAGCGGCAAAACGCTATATTTACTATTACCCTGTATGATAAATTTACCTGATGCTGAGAATCAAATTCACAGTGTAACGAATTTTCAAGACCTTGTTTCCACACCTTTTAATGCAGCCTTTAATGCGATTTGCTGGACCCGTAAACTAACAGGCGATTTTGCGGAGATAGTTAATAAGGTAAAACTGAACGGAAATATAGCGGTGCTTGAACCGGAGGAACTTCTTGACCTGGAGTTGAGCGAACAGGGCCAGCTTGCCCGCGAAATTCTTTTAGATGACTTAAAGCTCTTAACCGCTCATGGCGCATCGCCCATCCTTAATCTTATCAGGTGTTATGAGCGCGATGATGCCTGTCCGTTTTTTCCAACCGATGTTTATTCTTTTCATGTAGACCGCTCACCTGTGCCAACCGATACCTTTTTATGCACCTACTATGGCGATTCGAGTGAAATATTGCCGAATTCGCAAGCCGAACAAAAAGTGCTGGTTCCCGAAATACGCAATGAACTCAAAAAACTATATGGTGGAGCCGATGAAGGATTTGAATCGTTTTTAAGTGAACATTTCTTCGACCTGCACTACCGGGCTAAACCTGAGGCACAACCTGTCAGCTTAGGTCTCGGTAGCTTATGGAGGCTGGCGGTTGATCATCCCGAAAGTAAAGTCCTTCCTTGTGTTCACCGCGCACCAAACGAAAAAACCGGTCACACCCGTTTGTTGATGATTTGCTGAAAGCAAATTAATTGAGGGTAAGCTTTAGCGATTGTAAGACGATAAACAAGATCTAACACGCTTAAAGCAGCTTCTTTTTGCTCAATGCTTTTAGGTCCCGCTACCGAAACAAACCGGCAGGCACGAGAGTCCGCTAGGGCGGACCGGTATTAAATTACTTCGCGAACAAATTTCTCTTTTAAATGATTCGCTTTTATATTAATCTCGCGTGCCGTTTTTCACCTACACTAAAATTAACCTGATGAAAAAAATATTTACTCCGCTGTTTTTTTTCTTTTTCATAACAGCAGTTCAGGCGCAGATGGTTCGCTACACGCTGCAACAAAGTTTTACTAAAACCCAGTTAGACAGTTTTTTGCAAACCACCGGTTTCAGCCTGCCAATTGCACCGCAGTACGACATTGATATTTACCAGGTAATTTACAAAACACCTTACAAGCATATCGATTCGCTGGTGAATGCTTCGGGCATTGTGGTGTTTCCTAAAAACACCGTATGCCCCAGCGGTTTAGGATGCTACACCCACGGTACTTTTACCAGACGCGACCAATGCCCCAGCTATAATGGTCCCGAGCGACCAATCGGCTTTTTCTTTGCCGGTCTTGGCGGTGTAGTTACAGCTATGCCCGATGAACTTGGCCTGGGCGATTGCGACAGCAGTGTTATTATACACCCATATGTAAATGCTTTTCATACCGGTTACGCGGCAGTTAATTTAATGCGCGCTGCCCGCCAGCTGGCAGATACGTTACATGTTACGCTGAGTGGCGAAGTACTGCTTACTGGCTACTCGCAGGGAGGGTATTCAACTATGGCAGTAGCCAGACTTATACAGGAACACCTCAGCAACGAATTTAATGTGATTGGACTTGCTCCTATGTCGGGACCATACGATCTCAACGTAACTATGGTGAACCAAATGCTTTCTACCACAGCATATGCCACACCAAGCTATTTACCTTACCTCTTACTGGGATATCATTCAGTTTACCCTCAGTTGAGGCAAATGTATCCTACCCCTTCAGATGTTTTCAAACACCCCTACGACAGCATATTGCCGCCTATGTATTACAGCAAACAGTTTTCAACCGGTGAAATTGATGCGTACTGCACACCTGTTCCCCGCGATATGATTAAAGATTCTGTACTGAATGATTTTATAAATAATCCTAACCATCCGCTGCGGCAGATACTTGCCGAAAACGATATGCTGGGCTGGGCGCCTGCCAAGCCAACTAAAATTCATTATTGCACAGCCGATGAACAGGTTACTTACTTAAATGCCATTCGTGCCGACTCGGCATGGATTGCCAATGGCGCTCCGGATATACAGATATCGAATGGCGGAAACTTAAACCACGGAGGTTGCGTGCAGCCGTCTATCACTTCGGCCGCTTTGTTTTTGCTGGGTAAGCTATCGCAATGTACCGGTATTATTCAACCGGGGGCATTTAGTTTCAGTGTTTACCCCAACCCTGCATCAAAACAAATTGCAGTATCTGTTGAAGAAGGGAAATTTGAACTGCACATTTACAACATCAACGGACAGGAAATAGTAAGTCAGTCCGTTACAGAGTCTGTAACTTTTATAAACGTCAGCTCACTAAGTGCAGGTGTTTATACCGTTGTATTGCAAAACAATGAAGGGCAAAAAGCCCACCGCAATCTGTTTATACAATAGCATATTAGTTACTGCGCTCCCGAAAGCGAGCGAACCAGACGACATTGAGCCAAACTCCTCGAAACACAAGCTCCTTTGTAGGTTGTCAGCTAATACAAAAACCGTGAACGGAGAAGGGGGCAGTTTATCCAATTAAAAAGCCCATACATACTGCATGGGCTTTTAAGAATCAGTATTAACTGTAATTATTTATTTACAATGATTTCAGCACCTAGTGCCTGCGAACCGCTTCCTCCAAGAAACCCTTTTGCAAACACTGTATAGATTTTGCCAGCTTCTAAAGTAATGGCAGGCAATACAAGTGCAACTGTAGAAGTACCTGCTACACGCACATCAAGATTGTAAGTTCCGGCATCCAGCGGTGTAAAGGCTGTGTACTCCTTAAAAGCTTTGTTTCCGAATACTACAGTTCCGCTGCTTGCAACCGCTATATCTACTGCAGGTGCATTTGGCGATAAGTGTATAAAACGAACATGAGCTTTCCCTGCCGCAGGAGCAGTAAGGTCATCTGTAAGAACCAGAGCTGAAATTTTAGATACAGAATCTACCGCGAAAACTGAGTAGCTCATATCTTTTGCAAGCGTTAAATCTGCCTCTATTACGGTAGTTGAAGTGCCGGTAACATTCACTTTTATGTTGTGGGGGCCTGACTCCACCTGCAGGTATCCGGTGTTATTAGGATGAGTAAGGGCCGTTGAGTTCTGTTTGCTGTTATCTACCAGCAAGTCAACTCCGGGTGCATTTGGTGAGGCGTGGGTTACTAATACGTTTGCATTAGACTTGTCATTCATAGTTTCATCTTTATTGCAGGAAGAAACCAGTACGATTGTAGCTACAAACAGTGTTGAGGCGAAAATTGAAATTCTGTTTTTCATGATGTTTAATTTTTGTTTTTAGTTATTGAATAGAAGTAAAACAGTAGAATCGGATTTTTGTTTAATTATTTAAGATTTATCTTAAACAATAATTTATTTCACCTATAATAAATGAGTTAGTTAAAATTGAAATTTGTGAAAATTGAACA
>CAIYOV010000229.1 GCA_903927935.1 uncultured Bacteroidota bacterium
ACCGGTAATCAGGTTATCCATGCCAATAACATAGTAACCTTCTTTGATAAACCTGTCACACAAATGCGAACCAAGAAAACCTGCCGCACCTGTTATTAAAACTCTTTTCATGCTTTTACAATTTCTCTACCAATAGAATAATAAGTATACCCCAACTCTTTCATATGTGTTAGTGAATAAAGATTTCTGCCGTCAAAGATTAATTTCTGTTTGAGTGAAGAAGAAATTTTATCGAAATCGGGGGAACGGAATTCATTCCATTCCGTTACAATCACTAAAAAGTCAGCACGCATTAAGGTATCATCTTTGTCTTTTGCAAAATAAACTTTGTCGCCAAAAATCTGCTTTACATTATTCATTGCTTCCGGGTCATAAGCACGAACGTTTGCTCCAGCTTCCAAAAATTTCTCAAGAAGATATAAAGCCGGAGCTTCTCGAATGTCATCAGTATTTGGTTTAAACGACAAACCCCAAACCGCAATTGTTTTTCCTTTTAAATTTTCTTTAAAGTGATTTGAAATTGTTTGATAAAAATTTTCGCGCTGTAATTGGTTCACATTCATTACCGCATCCAGAATCTGAAAGTTGTAATCGAACTGTTTAGCTGTATGATAAAGTGCCTGCACGTCTTTTGGGAAACAACTTCCGCCATAACCTACACCGGGAAACAGAAATCTCTTACCAATACGCGAATCAGTGCCAATTCCTTTACGAACATTATCTACATCAGCACCAACCAATTCGCAGAGGTTGGCAATTTCATTCATGAAAGAAATTTTTGTAGCAAGAAAAGCATTGGCGGCATACTTTGTTACTTCTGCACTACGCTCATCCATAAACAACACCGGGTTACCCTGACGGACAAACGGCTCATACAATTCTTCCATTAGTTTTTTAGCACGTTCCGATTTTGTTCCAACAACCACACGTTCGGGTTTCATAAAATCTTCTACCGCCACACCCTCTCGCAAAAATTCCGGATTGGATACAACATCGAACGCCACCTTTGCATTTGGAGAAATTTTATCGCGCACCTTATCAGCTGTGCCAACAGGCACAGTAGATTTATTTACAACCACCACATAATCTTTGATAATTTTCCCAAGGTCTTCCGCTACACCGAGAACATATTTTAAATCGGCACTGCCGTCCTCTCCGGGTGGAGTAGGTAAAGCGAGAAAAATAATTTTTGCCCCTTCAATTCCTTCTGCAAGATTGATAGTAAACTTCAATCGTCCTGCTTTTGTATTTCGATCAAAGTAAACATCAAGGTCTGGTTCGTAAATAGGAACCACTCCTGCCTCAAGCGATTTTACTTTTTCTGCATTTACATCAATGCAAACAACTTCATTTCCTGTTTCCGCAAAACAAGTTCCGGTAACTAAACCAACATATCCTGTTCCTACAACTGCTATTTTCATCCTGCTCTAATTAAATTACCTCTCTAAATGTATCTGTAATAAATTTCAACTCCTCCTCTTCAAACTCTGTATGAATTGGCAATGATAAGACTGATTTACTCAATTCTTCTGTGATTAAAAATGCTCCGTCCTTATTTCGTTCATCGCGATAAGCTTTTTGCTGATGTAGCGGAATCGGATAATAAATCATGCTAGGAATTCCTTTGTTCGCTAATTTTTTTCTTAACTCATCACGGTTTATATCTTTCAAAAGCAAAGTGTATTGATGAAAGACATGAGTAGAGTTTTCCGCTCGAACCGGTGTTTGCACATTTTCCAAATCCTTAAATGCTTCATCGTAATAATCAGCAACCTGCCTTCTTCGAGCAGCAAAATCATCTAAGTATCTCAATTTCACGTCAAGCACAGCAGCTTGCAACGTATCAAGTCGAGAGTTCACTCCAATTTCATCATGCACATATTGAACACTCTGCCCATGATTAGCAATCATTCGTATTTTCTTTGACAGTTCTTCATCATTTGTGTTCAGAGCCCCACCATCCCCATAACATCCTAAATTTTTTGATGGAAAGAAAGAAGTTGACCCAACCGTACCCATTGTTCCGCTTTTCTTTTTTGTTCCATCACCGAAAAAATAATCAGCCCCAATTGCCTGAGCATTATCTTCTATTACGTGTAAATTATGTTTAGCGGCAATTCTCATAATTGATTCCATATCGGCACACTGACCGAAAAGATGAACCGGAACAATTGCTTTTGTTCTTGGAGTAATGCTTTTTTCGACTGCCTGGGGGTCTAAACACCAATTATCAGGCTCAATATCGCAAAATACGGGTACCGCCCTTAAATAAGTGACAGGCGCTGCTGTCGCGATCC
>CAIYOV010000230.1 GCA_903927935.1 uncultured Bacteroidota bacterium
CATCATCATCGGCACACACGGACTGGTGGGCAAGAATGTAAAGTTTAAAGACCTTGGGCTTATGATAATTGATGAAGAGCAAAAATTCGGAGTGGGAACGAAGGAAACTTTGAAGACAATAAAAGCGAATGTAGATACGCTCACGCTCACTGCTACACCGATTCCGCGCACACTTTCGTTCTCGCTTATGGGTGCGCGCGACTTGAGCATCATCAACACTCCACCACCAAACCGTCAGCCGATAACCACAGAAGTTCGACCGGTAGACCCTGATTTAATTAAAGAGGCAATTGAGTACGAAATTTATCGCGGAGGGCAGGTGTTCTTTGTGCACAACCGGGTGCGCGATATTGGAGAAGTGAAAGAAATGCTGATTAAGATTGTTCCGAACATTGACATTGGTGTGGCGCACGGACAAATGGAGGGCGACCATCTGGAAGAGGTGCTGCTCAAGTTCATCAACCGTGAATACGATGTGCTGCTCTGCACCAACATTATTGAAAGCGGAATTGATATTGCGAATGCGAATACCATGATTATTAATAACGCGCATCAGTTTGGTCTCAGCGATTTGCACCAGTTGCGCGGACGTGTGGGAAGAAGCAATAAACATGCATTCTGTTATTTGCTCGCTCCACCGCTCAGCACCCTGAGCAATGAATCGAAACAGCGATTAAAAACAATTGAAGAGTTTGCCGATTTGGGAAGCGGCTTCAACATTGCTATGCGCGATATGGATATACGCGGTGCCGGTAATATGCTGGGCGCGGAGCAAAGTGGTTTTATTGCCGAGATTGGTTTGGATGTATATCAGAAAATTCTGGACGAAGCGGTGCGTGAGTTGAAGCAAACCGATTTCAAAGAACTTTACAAAGAAGAACTGGAACGCACCCACGATTATGTACGCGACTGCGCCATCGAAACCGATTTGGAAATGCTGATACCGAACGAATTTGTTTCGAACACTACCGAGCGTATGCTGCTCTACCGCGAGCTAAACGACATTAAAGATGAAGCGGGCTTAAAGAAATTTGAAGAACAACTGCACGACCGCTTTGGTCCCGTACCGGAACCGGTGTATGAACTCTTTGAAGCTATGCGCCTGAAATGGATGGCCACCAAACTGGGCATGGAACAAATCATCTTGAAAGGAAGAACTATGCGATGCTACTTTGTAGCCAACCAGGAATCAAGTTTTTATAAAAGCACAGTGTTCTCGAAAATTATGGAATATGCACAACAACATCGAACCGGTATTTACTTAAGAGAAACAGAAAAGTTTTTAGTGCTTACGTTTGAGAAAGTCAGGACGATGAAAGAGGCAGACGAAAGATTGAGTGATTTGAGCTGGGTGGTGTTTGGATAAAAGCCTACAATTTTAGGTGCCGCTCAAATTTCGCTAACAATTTCAAAGAAAGAGTCCTTTCTCTCCATACATTTGCACCGCCTTCAAACTATGCAACTTCAACCCGAACTTACAGACCTGCTTCAAATGGCTTACTCTGCCGAGAAAGCCGCAGCCTTTGCCTATATCGGTCATGCCGGTTCATTGAAAAATAAAGAAGTAATAAAAGCAGTCAACCAGATTGAGATTGACGAATGGAATCACAGACGCGAAGTGCTTGCCATTATGAACGAATACAATGTTCCAGTTTCGAAATGGTATGAGTTTAAGTTTCACGTTATCGGGAGAACCATTGGCGCGAGCTGTTATGTGATAGGTTGGTTTATGCCTATTTATTTTGCCGGGCGTTTAGAGAGCGGCAACGTGTGCGAATACATTCGCATGAAAGATTACTTCAACAAAGCGGGCATTACCAAACACGATAAAATTCTCTACGAAATGGGAATTAAAGAACGCGAGCATGAAGATTATTTTCTGGAACTGGTAAAAGACAGCAAGCTCATGCCGTTTTTTGAAAAGGTATTCGGATGGGGGAGAAGCGAAAGTTTTAATCAGGTAAATGTTGCCGATAAAGACAAAGACCTGAATACGATCAACACAAATTCTACGGGCTGTAAACTTTGAAAAGAAAGTAAAACGAAGGAAACAAAAGAGGCCTTGAATTTTCAAGGCCTCTTTTTGTTTTATGAAGAAAAACATCTTTGGTGTTGATACACATCATTGCCGCTATTTGTTACTACAATACCTTCGCGATATAAATTCACAGTCATGAAAAAGATATTTGCGATTGCATTTTTAGGTCTCGTGTTATTGATTGCATGCAACAATCAACCCAAACAAAACGCAGAAACTCAAACACCTGTTATTTCGCAAGCTGATAAGGATTTGCTTCAGCGGGCTCAGGAAATTTTTCAGCCTTTGCCTGACCGGGCCGAAAGTGTGGACAACCCTATTACCGATGAAAAGGTAAGGCTTGGCAAGTTGCTGTATTTCGATACACGCTTGAGTAAAACGGGGAACAATAGTTGCAACAGTTGTCACAATCTTGCCACTTTTGGCGTTGATAATTTACCTACTTCAAAAGGCGATGCCGGCAAATTGGGAGGAAGAAACTCCCCTACGGTTCTCAATGCGGCTTTCCATACGTCACAGTTTTGGGACGGCAGGGCTAAAGATGTAGAAGAACAGGCGGGTGGACCAATTTTAAATCCGGTTGAAATGGGAATCCCTTCAAAAGATTTTCTGGTTAAAAAACTGAAGGGTGTAAAGGAATATGCCGATTTGTTTAAAACCGTATACCCAGACGATAAAGATCCGCTCACTTATCTCAACATTCAGAAATCTATTGCTGCTTTTGAAAGAACGCTGGTTACTCCTTCGGCCTTCGATAAATATCTGAAGGGGGATTACGCGGCAATAAATGAAGAGCAAAAAGATGGACTAAAAACATTTATAAGTGTAGGCTGTATTCAATGTCATAGTGGTGTTACTATAGGCGGTTCATCGTTTCAAAAATTCGGGGTGTATGGCGACTATCGCACACTTACCGGTGTAGCCTGTGATGATGAGGGCAGAAAGAAGGAGACTAAACTGGAAAGCGATAAAGATTTGTTTAAGGTTCCCTGTCTTCGGAATGCAGAAAAAACCGGTCCGTATTTTCATAATGGCAGCGTGAGTGATTTGAAAAAAGCCGTGCAGATTATGGCTAAGGCGCAATTGAACAAAGATTTAAGTGAAGCAGAGATAAATGCCATTGTTGCGTTTATCGGTTCGCTTACAGCCGATGTGCCCGATGCAGTTAAAAATGCACCACAAGCCATAGCACAGAAATAAAAAAAGAGAGGGCTGAATCATCTAGCCCTCTCTTTTTTATACTTCAATCTGTTTATGCAAGGGCACTAAATCGTAATCTCCTACCGTAGTTAAATCCATTACCATTTTTCCTTTATCATTTATCGAAAACGGCCTGCGGAATTTTGCTCCGTAAATAAATTGCTCAGCTATAAAAGAATGACGGCTGTAAATAGTTTGCGAAAACACATCATCAAAACCTTTCAGTAATACAAACACCTCAAAATCCATTTTCTTGATTTCATCTAATGATTTTCCGAAGAGGGCACTCTCTTCATCTATCGGATGATTAATCACCCAACTGGTAGGGAACATCGCAATCTTGTCAAACTCTAATTTCCCCAGCTGAAATCTGCGCACCGGTATTCCTTTTTCATCTTCATCCATCCAGCTCAGGTTTACCCTCGTCTCCATTTCCATCAGTGTTGTTTCCAATTCATTGGCAACCATAAACTGCATACCGGTGATGTCTTTGTAAGGAGCAATCAAAATTTTATCGCTGTATTTAATGCGTGAAACGGGTTTTGAAAAACGTCCGTAAAGTGTGCCGGTTGCCAGGGCAAAAGTCATCAGACCGGTAAAGGCTTCGAACGTAGCCACAAAGTTTGCCAATTTCCCAACCGGATGAATGCCTCCATAACCAACGGTGGTAAATGATTGTGCCGAAAAGAAAAAACAATACAGCCATTGGGTAAAGGCATCATTGCCCTGCATGCCGTTGAGCTGGTCAACACCAATAAAATAATACGCAGTAGCAAACAACACATTCATCACCCCATAAAAACCAAACACTACCAGCCAATAGTGCGTCCACGAAGTTGTAATAACCCAATGATATGGATTGAAGTTACCGAGCAGCCTTCCGGTTTTGCGCTCCATATTATAACTGCCATCTAAGTTAACGGTTCGTTGTCTCCCTTTCTGTGCACTACGGTCAAGTCCAATATCTTCACCCGCTCTCATACGGTCAATAGCGTTTCGTATTTTGCTCATATATTTTTAATTGCCACGAATTACACGAATTATCGCGAATTGTTTTGAAACAAAATTTTTCATTCATTTTAAATTCGTGAAACATTGTTCATTGATTCCTCTATAAATAACAACTTGCATCAATAAATTTGTGGTTTAAATAAATGAAGACAGAATATAAAATAGAAGAAATAGTAAAAGCGGTTGGCGGAAAGTTGCTGTCTAAAACCAAGAAAGAAACTTCCATTAACGAGTTGCTGCTTGATTCGCGCAAATTGATTCATCCGACACAGACGTTGTTTTTTGCGTTGGGCGGAATGAAGTTAGACGGGCACAACTATATAGAGGAATTGTATAAAAAAGGTGTCAGGAGCTTTGTGGTCACCAAAGAACAGAATACAGAAAACTTTCCGGAGGCAAATTTCATTTTAGTAAAAGACACTGTTGCTGTGCTGCAAAAACTGGCGGGATATCACAGGGGGAAATTCAGTTTACCGGTAATTGCCATCACCGGCAGTAACGGAAAAACAATTGTAAAAGAATGGCTGTATCAATTGCTGCATGAAGATTACAACATTGTCCGTAATCCAAAGAGCTACAACTCGCAGATAGGCGTTCCCCTTTCCTTGTGGCTCATAAATAACGAAAACACGCTTGGTATTTTCGAAGCAGGAATTTCGGAATCGGATGAAATGCAAAAGCTCGAAAAGATTATTCGCCCGACAATTGGAGTGCTTACCAATATTGGAGAGGCGCACAACGAAGGGTTTTTAAACATTAAACACAAAACAAAAGAGAAGCTTAATCTCTTCACTAAATGCGATAAGCTAATTTATTGCAAAGACTATCCCGATATTAATCAGAGTTTGGGAGAGATAAACGGTTTCCGTGATGAACCGGTAAAAGTAATGAGCTGGAGTATGAGCGGTGAAGCGGACGTGCAGGTGACGAGCGTAATGCAAAAAGACAACCACTCATTTATTCATTGCATTTATCAAGGCAAAGAACTCGACTTTGATATTCCCTTTGCCGATAAAGCCAGCGTGGAAAATGCTATTCACTGCGCCTGCGTGATGTTGTATTTGGGAAAGGATTTTGAGGTGATACGTGAACGCATGAAAAATCTTACGGGTATTAAGATGCGTTTAGAAATGCGCGATGCCATCAACAATTGTTCGCTTATAAACGATACTTATAACTCAGATATCGGATCTTTAAAAATTGCTATTGATTTTTTGAAACAGCAAAACCAACATCCAAAGAAGGCTGTAATTCTATCTGATATTTTGCAGAGCGGCAGAGGAGAAATGGATTTGTATCAGGAAGTAGCGAACCTGCTTGAAGAATGTAAAGTGAACCGGTTGATTGGAATAGGCACAGCACTTTCGCGACAGAAAAAATTGTTTGAAAAAAACGAATCGCTTCAGGTAGATACCTATGAAAACACCGATGATTTTCTCAAACATCTTGATTCATCTTCTTTTAACAACGAAGTGATTTTGCTGAAAGGCGCGCGCAAGTTCCGCTTTGAAGTGATCGGAAAATTTCTGGAAAAGAAAGCGCACCAAACGGTTTTGGAAATAAATTTGAATGCGCTTACCCATAATTTGAAAGTGTATCAATCGCTGCTGAAACCGGAAACAAAAATTATGGCCATGGTTAAAGCGTTCAGCTATGGCAGCGGAAGTTTTGAAATTGCAAACGTGTTGCAGTTCAGCCGTGTGGATTATCTCGCTGTGGCGTATGCCGATGAAGGAGTGGAGTTGCGCAAGAACGGAATTACGCTTCCTATTATGGTGATGAACCCGGAGCAGCGAAGTTTTGAGATTATGATTCAGTATAATCTTGAACCCGAAATTTATTCGCTGAGTTTGCTCGAAAGGTTTTCAGAAGTTCTTGCTCTGCTGCGAAATGGTGATGACAGCAAATACAAAATTCACCTCGAGCTTGAAACAGGAATGAACAGGTTAGGATTCAATAAAGAAGAGATTTCTGAATTGGTAGGGCGAATTAAATTAAATCACCATTTACAAGTTGCCTCGGTGTTTTCGCACTTAGCTGCCAGCGATGAAAAAGAGTATGACGATTTCACGAAAGAGCAAATCAAAAATTTCGAAGCCATGAGTAAAATAGTTTGCGATGAATTTGATTACAAAATTCTTCGCCACATTTTAAACAGTAATGGTATTACCCGCTACACTAAAGCACAGTTCGATATGGTTCGCCTTGGCATTGGTTTATATGGAATTGATGCATCGCTGAAGGTAGAAGGCAAGCTGATGAATGTTTCTACACTAAAAACTACCATTTCGCAAATTAAGCATGTAAAGAAAGGCGACACTGTTGGCTACGGCAGAGTGGGAAAAGTTTCGAAAGACAAAACCATTGCAACCGTTGGTATTGGCTATGCTGATGGATTAAGCAGAAAGCTTTCAAATAAAGTAGGACGAATGTTGGTGAGCGGAAAACTCGTTCCCATCATCGGAAACGTATGTATGGATATGTCGATGATTGACGTAACCGGTGTTGATGTACATGAGGGGGATGAAGTAATTGTGTTTGGGAATAATCCAACGGTTGAAGAAGTTGCAGAGGCAGCAGAAACAATTCCTTATGAAATTCTCACCGGTATTTCAGAGCGCGTTAAACGTGTTTATTTTCAGGAATAGCAATTACTCTTCCTTCTTCAGTTTAAAACTAAGCAGCTCAATTTGCTTATCTGAAGCTCTTAGAATACGGATGTGAAAATTATCAAGGTCAATTGCAGTCCCCGGCTCGGGGATATCTTCCACTCCGCTGATGATATAACCGGAAAGCGTGCCGTATTCGCCTTCGGGAATTCCTAAATCATATTCCTGATTAAGATAATCTACTTCCAACCTTCCCGAAAGCATATACTCTGTTTCGGAAATTTTTTTCTCGGTCAACCCTTCGTCATCATGCTCGTCATCAATTTCACCAAAAATTTCCTCCATCAAATCTTCGAGGGTAATAATACCTGCCGTTCCACCATATTCATCTACTACCCAGGCCACATTTTTTTTCTCGCGTATAAACTGCAGCATCAAATCGCGCGCAGTCATAGTTTCCGGAATTGCCTGTATCGGTCGTATTAATTGCTTGAATGGTTGATCTGCTTTCAGTAAATCGAAATGATGTACGTAGCCGAGGATCTTATCAATAACATCATCGTAAATGATAATGCGAGAGAGCTTTGTTTCTATAAACTTTTTCTTCAGTACGTCAATGCCTTCTGTCACTTCAACTGCTTGTATTTCGGGCCTTGGCACCATACAGTTGCGCACTTTCACGTCTTTGAGATAAAGTGCTTTTTCGAAAATCTCAGAATTTAAATGATCGGCCTCATCATGACCATCTCCATCGGTTACGGCCGTTTCTTTTACCAAATATTCAAGGTCTTCTTTGGTAAACGATTGTTTGCTTTCTACCAAATCTGCACCTACTATTTTTTTAATCAGCCAACGCGAAAGCGAATGGAACAAACCGGTAAGCGGTTTAAGCAGCCAATAAATCCCTTGTGCGGGGTAGGCAAACAAAAGCAACGACTGGTCGGAGTTAACACGGAAAATAATTTTGGGAAGCAGTTCGCCAAAAATTAATACGATAAAGGTGGTGAAGATGGTTTGAATAATAAGTTCCGGAATATCGCCTTTAGGAACAACCGTAAAATTTTCGTGGGTAAAATAATTAGCCGTAACACTTCCGAAAAGAACGAGTGAAATATTCAGCCCTATAAGCATGGTGCTGATAAAGCGCGCAGGATGCTGATTGAAGTACGAAATAATTTTTGCACGCGATGAACCTTTTTCTTTCAGCAGTTCAACGCGCAATTTGTTGGCCGAAACAAAAGCGATTTCTATGCCTGAGAAAAAAGCAATAAGCAACAGAGCAATAAATATGGCAAATGGTTCCATTACTCAGCAGGTGTTTGCTTTTCTTCTTTTTCCTGAAACATTTTTTCGCGAAACCTACGTTGTCCGCGGATGTTAAACCAAAGCATAATGCAGAACAGCCCGCAGAAGAAGGGAAAGTAAACATGGTTATCGAAAACACGAAGTGTAATCAGATTATACAGAGAAACCACAAAAGAGGCAACGGCTGCAAAAACCCACGCCTTTTCAAAGTATTGAAGTATTTTCATTGTGCGAATGTAAGCATTAACGAATCAATGGGATTACTCAAATTCGCTGGTCTTCACTTTTATTTTTCCCGTGATGTGCTTAATGGTATAATCGGAAAAATTTTCGTTGGCGGTCATTCCGTTGCCGTAAATAATTTCATCGGTGGTAGAAATTTTTACAAACGAGTTAGAGTAAATTATTTTTTTTTCTTCATCCCAAATCAATTCATCGGTGTTCAGCACTTCACCTTTGTTGTTGACCACAACTACACTATCGCGTGCTGTCATGGAGTGGCTGTTTTCTATGGCGGTGGCGTGTTTAGCAGTGAGTGTGCTTTCCACTTCGTGCGAAGTGTTGTAAAAAATAATTTTTATACCGTCTGAAAATTCGAGATATGGCTTTTCGGCATTGAAGCGAGTGGCAGTTGGCCCCATTGCTTTTATCCGCACAATACCATTATCGGAGTAGTTGATTTCTACGTCCTTCCCCTTTTCGATATTTACGTTAGCCCGCGATACAATTAATTTGGCTTCTTCAAGTGAATTGTTACAGGACGAAAGCAGCAGAAGGCAGGAAACAGGAAACAGGAAAAAACGAAATCTGAAACCCGACCCGAATTTCACTTCCGCATTCATCTTAATCGTATTTGCGTTTGATAAACCAGATGTCGTTTAATACAAAACCGAAAGTGATGCGATAGTAGTTTTCGCGAAGTACGGTTTTGTCGCTTCCTCCACGCGAGCCGAAATCACCGGTAAGGTTTAAGTGTGCTACCGTTTTGAAAGGGAATCCCAAACCAATTGTTCCTCCAACCTCGTTCAGGCTTTTGCCGTTAAAATTAATTTCACTTTTGCCAAAATATGCTCCGGCACGGTACTGAACCCGGCTAAAATATTTTTTCTTATCCACCTCGTCATACTTTGGTGTTATCTGGCCTCCGAATGAAATTCTCCAACTGTCATTCAAGCCGGCATTGTGCAAGGGCGAAGAATAGTTTTTCCAGTTCATGAATTTGAAGTCGGTTCCAATCATCCAAAAGCGTTCGTTTCCAAACATCACACCGGCAGCTACATTAAACGGCAAATTTACTGTCGCCTTCTGGTTAAAGGTCGCCTGAGCCGTATCTATGGTAATTACACCGTAATTAGGGTCTATCGTAATCCTGTCCCAGTAATTAGATAGTTTCGCCTGCATTTTCATTCCGCCCGAGCCGTAAGCTCCGACAGTCATGAATATATCCGTGCGGGCATCCGGCTCGTTACTACTGTGAAAAATCAATCGTTGGTATTGAACGCCAACGGTATAAACAAAACTTTTCACGTTCATGCTGGTGATGTTACGCGTGCTGTAGGCGTAAATACTATCAGGAAACGTGATGGTTTTCTCATAATCTAATTTGCCGAACAGGAAACCCAGATTGGCTCCAATCGAAAAGCCTTTCACTTTATAAGCGCCACCGGCATAAGCCTGATACAACGAACCCTTACCGGTATATACCTGACGGAAAGGTCCAAGAGCTGAATCATTATACTTTTGAATAAAGGTGTAGTTGATATGCGAGTAAGGAAGCAATCCTAAGCTGAAAGCAAAGTTATTGCGTTTCGGATTTGGTACAAAAGCAATTGCGAAATGATTGATACCCGCATTTGTAGCAGTATAGTTGGAGTCTTTCGCATGAATCTTGGCGCCATCTATATCCATTCCTATTTCAATAGTGGTGCGTGTAAGCGAAGCATACGATGCGGGATTGGCAAAGTTGATATTTACTCCACTGGCATAAGCAGCGGCCACTTCGCCCATACCTTTGTTGGCAGAAAAAACCGAAGAGTGCACATAGCCTAAACCATAACGTGAGTATGGAGAGGATGCCTGAGAGAATAACCCTAAAGAACCTAGCGTCAGGAACCCCAAGAGCAACAGCCTGAAACCGTAAACCGCAAACTGTAAACTGTAAACTTTTTGCTCTTTCACTTTATAAATTATAATTCAAAATACGGTTCAATCCCTCCAGCACTAAATTAGGGCGGGCAAATATCTCACATTTGAGCAGAGTAACAAATAAGCCGGCATCGCCTCCGGTTGCTACTACTTTCAGGTTTCCCAAACGCAAATCGTATTCTTTTATTATACCGCTTACCTCTTCTTTTATTCCGTTTATCACTCCGCTTAAAATGGAAGTGGAGGTATCGGTACCGGTTAATTCAAATGAAGAGAACTGCATGGGGTCAACTAACGGAAGTTTTGCGGTGTAATTGTGGAGTGATTTAAAGCGCATCATCATGCCCGGAGAAATGGCACCGCCCAGGTATTCGCCCTTTTCGTTTACAAAATCATAAGTGATGCAGGTGCCAAAATCAATTTTCAGAATATTTCTATTAGGATAAAGAAAATTAGTGGCAACGCTTCCGGCAATACGATCAGCCCCAAGGGTTTCGGGGGTTTTATACAGAATTTTAATAGGCAGATTTAATTCCCGTGAAAAGGAAATCGTTTGTATGCTTGTCTCCTTCAGTTTGTATTCAACTATATCGTTTGAGCCTGTTTTTGAAACAATTGCTTTTTCAATTTTATGCTTAGTAAGAATTTCATCTATGGCCGTTTCACCCGAAAACAGTTCTGCTAGCTCGTCCTTTTCAAACAAGCCGAATTTTATTTGTGTGTTACCAATGTCAACAGCCAGGTTCATTTCGCTATTCTTTTACCATTCACAAATTTCACAATAAAACTTTGTTTGTATCGCGGTTGAATCTGGTTTTTCCAGAAGTCAGCACACTGCTTGTAGTTAGTGTATTTGCCCAGCATATATTTGTATAAGCCGTCCTCGGGCCATACATCATAACCCTTCAGGTGTGTGTAATAATTGGTATCGAGCGGGATAAAAGTTTTTAGCGCGTAAAACTGTATGCGGTAAATTGTATCTGCATCGCTTTCCCACTCTTTCGCCTTGGCAATTTCTGCATCAGCAGATTCAATGTTTACTCCTGTAGAAATTTCGGCTGTCTGATGTGCTGAAATTTCTACAGGAGATACTTTCTCTATTTCTTTTGCCGGAGCAGATTCATTGGCGCTAACCGGTGCGGCAATTGCAGCCTCGGCTTTTTTCTTTTGTGCGAAATAGGAGTTCTCTTTTTCCTTTTTCTTTTCCGCCTTATTGTTAGCCGGTGTATTTACTTTTACATCAGCCGGTTGGCCATACAGCAAAGCAAGAGAAGGGGGATTGTTGGAACCGGCAGAAGTCACCGGTAGCTCTGGCGCATCGCTTGGTTTTACTTCATCTTCGCGCTTAGGATTGTACTTGTTATTGAGAGGCGCATTTGTAATGTCAATGGATTCCATAACATTATTTACAATCAATTCGTTCAGATTATACTGAATTTCATCAGCAGTAGTGCCCAGTAGTTTTCGCACCTCATAGGCACTGTTCACGGCCCTGCGTTTTTCGATATAAGGAATTTTTGGAAAAATATCTCCGCTCTCAACATTGGCACAAGGCACTGAATACACTTTTGTTTTCCCTCTCACGGTGGTCGTGTCGTAATATGTATAAACCGGAATTACCCCCCAATCGCTCACATGCGTTTCGGTAGTGAAATTATTTTTCTGAATTTCCAAATCAATGATATAGCCGTTGCGGTTGCGCATTTCTTCATTGCTGCTAACGAGGTTGCCGAGAGAGTAGGCAATAATTCCTTCCCGTTCCTCGCCATTGTAACTGTAGTTCATCATATCAATACGCATAGGCGTGTTTGGGTGTGTGCCCACCACCAGATTGGCACCTGCCTGAAAAACATATTGAGCCAGCTCCTGTTGGGCATACGAGGGCATATCCTGCAAATTGGCGCCCCAGTCGAAATACACAATAATAAAATCGGGCTTGTAGGCGTGCGCGAGGTGCATATCGCGGTCAATAGTTGTTTTATCAATTTCGTTAATCACAAAATCTCTTGAGATGACAGGACGGGAAGTGAGGTTGGTGTAATTCATCACCGCAATGCGGAAACCTTTTTTGTTGATGATAAGTGGATAGTTACCGTTTCGCTGAATGTTATCGAGAAAGGCACCGGTGTGAAAAATATCATATTCATCAAGCACTTCATCCGTGCGTTTTAAATTGCCTTTGCTGATGTTGGCGGTGTGAACGTTGGCGTGCAGGGCCACATTTATGCCGGCATATTTAAGTGCCAGTCCGAATTCATCGGGAGACGAAAACATATTTTTTGTGCTGTTGCTGAAAGATGTTTTGAGATTGGCAATGGTTATATCACCAAGGTTGAGTATTGGTTGAATGTAATTTAACTCGCTTTTATAATCATATCTGCCGGTGGCTTTGTCGTAAGCGTAAGCCGCATGTTTTTCTGTTTGATAGATGTTTCCGGCAATCATCAAATGTAGTTTGACGAACGAGTCAATCTTCTCGAAATTATCTTCATGTTTCTGCATAAGGAGCCGCTGCCTGAAAGTGATGAGCGGTGTTTCTTTTTGCTGCGCTAACACCGGTTGAAATGCGGAGAAAAAAAGAAGTAATAGAGGAATGAAAGCTAAAGGTCGAATGGAAAAATAATTCACCGACATACTCCTTATTTTTGATCTCTGATTTCCGACTTTCATCATTTACTTCAAAATCTCTTCGTTTCCAATAATTCGTACCAACGGTAATTTCTCTAAGGAAGAAGGGAGAATTTCCTGTGCCATTTTCACCATTAGTCGTCCCAATAAATAAACAGGTGTGCCTTTGTATTTTTTCAATGGCCCCGCAAACAGAAAGGAAAGTTTTTCGACCGCAAAACGTCCTATAGCTTCACCGGTTCTCTTTTCTTTGCGGTCGCCCAGTAAAATAGAAGGACGGAAAATAATCAGCCAGTCAAAGCGTAGTTTTTTCAGAGCTTCTTCCAGCTCACCTTTAACCTTGCTGTAAAAAACAGCCGATGAGGCATCAGCTCCTATAGATGAAATAAGGATGAATTTTTTGGCACCGTTCTTACGCGTAAGCTCGGCCACTTTCAGAGGAATTTCATAATCTACTTTTCTGAACGCCTCTTTACTGCCTGCTTTGGTAATGGTAGTGCCGATAGCGCAAAAAACATCATCTGCTTTTAGCTGTTCTTTTATGCTTTCAAGGTTTTCAAAATCGGTAACAATATTTACAAGTTTGGCTTTCCGGCTGATAATTTTTGTGCGCGAAAGGGCAATTACTTTTCCGTATGCAACAGAATTAAGCAGTTCATTCAAACACAGTTCGCCTACCAGACCTGTGGCACCAATTATTAAAGCTGTTTTTTGCATATCGTTCAAAAATAAGAATTGCACTGAGCAAGCGTTCGTTGCCTTCAACAGCTTTACAATTATTGTCTAACTCTATCATCATAACGCGGAAAGGGTTTTAAACCCTTCTGGGTTGTTATATTCGGACGCGTGGAAATCATTCACCTACTTATATTATTTGCAGCGGGCATTGCGGTGGCGTTTATCAATACCATTTCAGCTGCCGGTTCGCTGGTGTCGCTTTCGGCATTTATGTTTTGCGGGCTTTCATCGGTAGAAGCCAACGCCACGAACCGCATTCCCATTATTTTTCAAAGTTTTTTTTCGGCTAAGGGTTTCGAGAGCAAAGGGGTAAAAAGCGATGCCTACAAATGGTGGCTGGCGGCTGCCTGTGTGCCCGGTGCTATTATCGGGGCTTTGTGGGCAGTAAAAATTCCTGCTGATGTTTTTAATAAAATACTGGCGGGAGTAATGATGCTTTTCCTTTTCATCACCTTAGCAAACCCCTTAAAGGCAACCGGTGGGGTGGAGGAACGTGTTGAACTGAAACACAAAATTATCGGGTTGGTTCTTTATTTTTTTATTGGAATTTACGGAGGTTTCATACAGGCCGGTTCCGGGTTTTTTCTGATGGCCCCGGCTCTGTTGCTGCACCGGTTCAATATCAATAAAACCAATTACTACAAAGTTTCTATCACGCTTATCTATACGATTGCCGCGCTCGCCATTTTTATCTGGAAAGGAAACATCAACTGGTTTTACGGATTGGTGATGAGTACCGGCACATCATTGGGTGGATGGATGACCAGCCGGTGGAGTGTAACGGTTGATGAAGTATGGATGAAACGAATTATGGTAAGCCTGATTATTTTGCTTACCGTGTATGTTTGGTTTTTTAAATAACCAAAACTTACTCGTTTTTGTTAGCCAACTGCCCACATGCAGCATCAATATCCTTACCGCGGCTTCTGCGGATGGCTACGTTTACATTCTTATTGCGCAGGTGCGCAACAAAAGCATCGCGGTTTTCGCGCTTGGCTTTTCGTAAATCAACACCGGTTACGTTGTTGAACTCAATAATATTTACGAACGAAGGAACCCGTTCGGTCAGGTCAAAAAGATGTTCGGCATCTTCAATGAAGTCATTGAATTTGTCGAACAGGATATATTCGAAAGTTATTTTGTTGCCGGTTTTTTCGTAGAAATAATTCAGCGCATCCATCACTTCATCCAGTGGATTAGACTGGTTGATGTCCATAATTTTATTGCGCTTTTCATCTGTTGGTGCGTGCAGCGAAAGCGCCAGGTTGAATTTCATGCCTTCATCAGCCATTCTTCTTATGCCGCGTACAATGCCCGAAGTTGAAACGGTAATTCTCTTTTGTGCCATGTTCAAACCTTCTGGCGAGGTAATGTAGCGGATGCTCTGCATTACATTATCATAATTCAGCATGGGCTCGCCCATACCCATATAAACAATGTTGGTGAGCGGTTTGCCGCTGTGTGCCAACGCGTGTTTGTTCAGCAGCACTACCTGGTCGTAAATTTCACCGGCCTCTAAATTCCGTTCGCGTTTTAAAAAACCGGTAGCGCAAAAACTGCAACTCAAGGTGCATCCCACCTGCGAAGAAACACAGGCGGTACTCCTTTCATCATCAGGTATCATCACCCCTTCTACCAATCGTTCGTCATGCAGTTTCATTCCAAGTTTTACGGTGCCGTCCAGACTTTTCTGAACAATATTTTCAGTTACCGAATAAAATGAAAACTGTTCCGCCATTTTTGCACGAAGTTCTTTCGAAAGGTTCGTCATCTCTTCAAACGAACGGGCCGATTTTTTCCAAAGCCATTCATGCACCTGTTTGGCGCGAAACTTCGGTTCGCCCATTTTTTCAAACTCGGCAATCATTTCTTCGGCAGAAAATTTTCGGATGTCGTTTTTCATCGGGGCGCAAATGTAAAACAAAACGGGCTTGAGAAATTCTCAAGCCCGTTTATATACTTTACTACTGCTTCTCTTATTTAGGAGTTACTGCAGCCGGTGTTGGTGTTGTAGTCGGAGCCGGTGTTTTGCCTGCATCCGGATCGTTTACAGTTCCTGTAATTTTCAAAGTTTCGTTCGGATTCTTTGCGTTAGAAGTAACGGTTACAGTTTTTGTGAAAGGACCTACACGGTTAATATCATAGTGAACCGAGATAGAACCTTTTCCACCTGGCAATACCGGCTCGGTAGGGCAAGTAGGCACAGTGCAACCACAAGATCCGCGGCAGCTTGAAATGATAAGCGGTGACTTACCTGTGTTCACGAACTTGAATTCGCGTTTTGAATTGCTTTCATCGGACTTGGTAACGGTACCATAGTCGATGGTGGTGCTTTCCCACTTAAACTCCGGAGCATTAGGGTCCGGTGCAGTTTGTTCAGGAGTAGCGGCTGCTGGCGCTGTTTGTGCCATAGCGAAAGCTGTTGCTCCTGCAAAACTTAACATCAGAAATAGTTTTTTCATCGTTGTTGTTTTTGTTTGGTTAAAAATTTTTGTTGTCGTTTGATGTAAGTCAAATGTAATGCCTTTTATCATTTACACAAGGTAAAGTGTAGTAACCTTTAACGTTTTTTGACAGCTGTTTTTTTCACCGGTGCTCATTTTTCACCGGTATTCAGCCGGGCACACTTCAAATGAAGCGGCCATATTACCAGTTTGGTTTCATTGTCATTCCACAGCAGATTCAGCTTCGGTAATAAAATTTCAATTGGGTCGATTTTGTGCTTCGTTACATAGTTGGTATACGAACTCCAACTCATTACATAATTTAACCATTGTTGTTTATTCAAATTCGCGTGGCAGAAAAAATCAGGAGTGTGAATCGGCTCAAACGGAAAGGGAAGCGTTTCATACTTATTCCGCACATGCCATCTGCCATCAGGCCAGTAATCGTGCAAATAAGTATAGGCAAACCATTCCATCACTTCGTTAATTTTGATAGAAATTGTTGCTGAGCTATATGTCCATACAGAAAGAATTCCATTCGGTTTGGCAACTCTTTTTGATTCTTTATAAAACATGTCATGATTGAACCAATGGGCTGCGGTAGCAACAGTTATCAGGTCAACCGAATTATTTTCTAACCCACTTTGCTCGGCAATTCCAACCCTATATTCTATATTCTCTCTTTTAATAGCATTGGCAATTTGCTTTTCGCTTCCATCCGTTGCAATTATTTTTTTGAAGTGCTTTGACAACGAAATAGCAGCTTGTCCATTACCGGTGGCACAATCCCAACACAATTCATTACTCGGTGAAATACTCATAAGATAATCGAAAAGCTCCTCCGGATAAGTGGGTCTTGCTTTTAAATAAATATCAGATTGAAGCGAAAAAAGGTCTTTAAAATCCATGCCGCCACAAACCTAAAATATCCGTTCTGCAAAGCGAATTATACGCTTCGAGATATTCTTTGGAAACTGCGAGACTTTTTTTGGTTTCCAGAGTTTTTATCGTATACATTTGCGCCCGCTTTGAAAAATCCGCAACAAATTCACTTATTACAGAAGTCAGGAGAACTGTTCAAGAAGTATGGTGTTAAGAGCTATACTATGGATGATATTGCAAAGGAATTGGGCATAAGCAAAAAAACCATCTACCGGTTTGTAGAAAATAAAGCGGAACTGGTAAAATTGACCATGCAGAATTATCTGGACATGGAGCGCCAACAACTTGAAGCGATTTTAAAAACATCGAAAAACTCGGTGGATGAGATGATTCAGATGGTTTCATATTTTTTTAATCAGGTACGCGAGTTCAATCCTTCGGCAATAAACGATTTAGAAAAATACTATCCCGAAACATGGGGAATATATAACGAGTACCGGTTTGATTTTATTCTTGGCATGATTACCAAGAATCTGGAAAGCGGTGTGCAACAGGGTTTATACCGGAATGATTTAAATGCAGACATTATAGCAAAAGTATACATCGCTTGTGTAGATGTACTCATCAATCAACAATTATTCCCCAGCAAAAAATACGTGTTTATTGATACTTATAAAGAGTATTTGAAATATCACCTGCGCGGAATAGTTTCAGACAAGGGACTGAAATATTTAGAGCAACACAATTTATTTAAGAGCTAATCGATCTAACTATCATCCAATGAAAAATATTTTTTTGTTCCTTATACTCTGCTCAGTTGTTGTAAGTGTATTTGCTCAGGAAAAGGCAATAAAGACATTTACTGTAAAAGAAGCCGTTGAATATGCCCTCCAAAATAACACGACCGTAAAGAACGGCAAACTGGGTGTTGACGAGGCTAAGTGGCGGAATCTTGAAATTATTACAACAGGCTTGCCGCAAATTACCTCAAGTTTAGATTATAGCTACTATTTTAAGCAACCGCAATCACCGGCACTCAGCAAAATATTTTCGGATACTACTATGGCTTCGGCAAAGGTATTCAGTTTGCTTGCAACAGATCCCACATTTGCGGCTGCAAATCCTATACTATCCTCTAAAATTCAGCAAGCTCTTTACCAAAGTGCTATTGACGGTAAGGATTCTAAAATTTCATTTGTTCTACCCCATAACCTTTCAGCCGGGCTTCAGCTAACGCAATTAATTTTTGACGGCCGGTATGTTTTTGGCGTTAAGGCGGCAAAAGATTTAATGAAAACTGCACGCCTCTCTTCACAAATGAGTGATCATGATGTAAAGTATTCAGTCATGAAAGCGTATTACCAGGCAGAAGCAGCACTTGAAGCAAAAAGTTTGTTGCAGGAAAACCTTAAGCTGATTGAAAAATTAGTGAACGATACCCGCGCTATTTACAAAGAAGGATTGATTGAAGAACTGGATGTGAACCGGTTGGAGTTAGTACAGGCAAATCTCGAAAGTCAAATTAATTTGCAAAATCAAATGAGCGATGTGGCATTGGCAAATTTGAAATTTCAAATGGGCTTGCCTTTGAACGATGAAATTATTCTTAAAGATAATCTTACAGATTTAAAGGCTGAGATTCCGCAGCAAATTGTTTCGCAGTTTGACGCAACACAACGGATAGAATACCAAATGCTTGAAACTGCTCTCCGATTAAAAGGATTTGATATGCGTCAAAGACGGGTAGGATATTTTCCTTCGCTGTATGGGTTTCTGAATTACGGATGGAACGCACAATCTGAAAAATTCAGTGATTTCTTTAAGTCTACTACCACCTATTATCCTGATGGCGATTCGCGTAAGCGCAACGCCTGGTACGACCAAGGTTTAGTGGGCATTACTTTAAAGGTTCCCATTTTTGATTCAGGTTTAAAGTTAGCTCAGGTTAATCAGGCTAAGGTCGAACAACTGAAGCTTAAAAATGATTTTGAGAACTTCAAAAGCGCCTCAGAGCTCCAATTCAAAGCTGCGCAAAGCGGATTTAGTACAGCTATAGCCGATGAAATAAATACTACGCGAACCGAAGAACTGAGTAAAAAGATTTTCAATAAGAACACCATTAAGTATAAAGAGGGTGCCGGCAGCAGTTTTGAATTGGTTCAGAGCGAACAGGATTTTGTTACCAATCAATTGAAACACATTCAAAGCTCACTGAATATGCTGAACACAAAGGCAGATTTAGATAAAGCAATGGGAGTGAAATAAAGAGGTAATAGTTATTAGTTAATAGGAATACAAAAAAAACTCAACACAATGAAGTTTAAAAGATTAACAGCAATTGCAGCAGCAACAATTATTCTATCTGCTTGTACCGAGAATGAAAGCAAAACAGTGGAAGCAAAAAAGAAGCAGCTGGCTGGGTATAAAACGCAGGGGAAAGAAATAACGGGGAAAATAGAATCGCTCGAAAAAGAGATTGCAAAACTGGATACCGGATTTCATATCACGAAAAAAACAAAACTGATTCAGGTAGAAGAAATAAAGAAACAGGATTTTAAGCATTATATAGAAGTACAGGGAAATGTAGATGCCGAGGAAAATATTATGGCGCTGAATCAGCAACCGGGGGTTGTTTCTGCTATCTATGTAAAAGTTGGTGACCACGTAACCAAGGGTCAGTTATTGGCTATTACACAAACTACTGCTGCAATCGAAGACCAGGTAAAATCTACCGAAACACAAGTGGCATTGGCGAGAACAGCTTTCGATAAACAATCTCATTTATGGGAGCAGAAAATAGGAAGTGAAATTCAATATCTGCAGGCAAAAACTCAAAAAGAGGCCGCAGAAAGCGGATTGGCAGGATTGAAAAAACAATTAGAGATGACAAAAATTATTGCACCAATCAGTGGTACTGTTGATGTAGTGAATTTGCGGGTTGGAGACATGGCCGCACCAAGCCAGCTCATGCCGGGGATCCGCATCATCAATACAGAAAATTTAAAAGTGAAGGCAAAATTAGCGGACAGTGATTTTGGGAAAATTAAGAACAACGATAAAGTTGAAATTCAATTTCCCGATATCAATAAAACTATTCAGGCAACGGTAGATTACGCTTCAAAAACAATTGACACACGTTCGCGCACTTTTCAGGTGGAGATAAAATTGCCTAGAAGCAATGATTATGCGGCTAACATGATTGCCAAACTGAAAATAAACGATGCGGTTTTAAAAAATGTGCTGTTGGTTCCGACTAATGTAATCCAGAAATCTATAGAAGGCGAATATGTGTTAGTAGGCAGATTGGAAAACGGGGTAAAAGTGGCTCATAAAAAGCTGATAGAAAAAGGAGCCGATTATGAAGGAAGAACGGTTATCTTAAAAGGATTAGAAGAGGGCGACCAGGTTATCACATTTGGCTACAGCGAAGTGGTAGATGGACAGAGAATAGATTTTTAGTAACAAATTGTCAAGCATGATTTATTTCAGCATCTCTTTTAACAAGAGAGTTCGAAACAATTTCAGAATGACAATCAAGAATTGAAACATGAACAGCGAACGTTTAAAAGAACTGAAATTTACCAGTTGGTGTATTGATAATGCAACCAGTATTTATGTATTCATCTGCATCATCGTTGTTTCAGGACTGCTTATTTATCAAAGCCTACCCAAGGAATTATTCCCTGATGTTGTAGTGCCGACAATTTCAATTGCAACAATTTATCCCGGAGCTACTCCGGAGGATATTGAAACGCTTATTACCAAACCACTTGAAAAACAAGTGAAAAGCATCAACGGGGTTAAAAAAGTAACAAGCAATTCCCTTTCAGATGTTTCGATTATAACCGTTGAATTTTCTACCGATTTAAAACCATCGGAATGTAAGCAAAAGGTAACAGATGCGGTAGCAAAAGGAAAAAAGGATTTGCCGAGTGATTTGAAAAGCGATCCTCAAATTCAGGAGTTCGATATCAACGAACTGCCGATTATGAATATCAACCTTGCCGGTGACTTTCCACTGGAACAAATTAAAAAATATGCAAAAGACTTAAAGGACAAGATTGAAAGCATGAAAGAAATTACCCGCGTTGATATTGTGGGTGGTGTGGATCGAGAGATTCAGATTAACGTGGACATGTATAAAATGACCAGTTCCGGAATTGCTTTCATGGATATTGAAAATGCAGTTCAGCGAGAAAACTTAAATATATCGAGTGGTGAGGTTCGAGTTGGTCAAATGAGAAGAAATCTTCGGGTAACCGGTGAGTTCAAAGATCCTAAAGAAATTGGAGACATGATCGTTCGTTCGTTTACCGGTACAACAGTTTTCTTAAAAGATATTGCAACTGTAGAAGATGCGTTTAAAGAGAAACAGGATTTTGCGCAACTCGACCACAAGCCTGTTGTCACACTGAATGTGGTAAAACGCAGTGGTGAAAATTTAATTAATGCTACTGATCAGATTTATAAAATATTGGAAGATTACCAGGCAACAAAATTTCCTGAAGGGCTAAAGGTAAAAGTAACCGGGGATACCTCCGAAAACACACGTGTACAGCTACATGATTTATTGAATACGGTTATTCTGGGATTTATTTTTGTGGTATTTGTTCTCATGTTTTTCATGGGATTTTCAAATGCGTTTTTTGTTGGTCTTTCGGTTCCACTCACTACGCTTGTTGCATTTTTGTTCATGCCTGGACTGGGAATGACCATGAATATTATGGTGCTCTTTTCGCTTTTGCTTGCACTGGGTATTGTGGTGGATGACGCTATCGTAGTAATTGAAAATACTCACCGTATTTATAACCGGTACGATTTCGGAATTGTACAATCTGCCAAGTATGCTGCCGGTGAAGTGTTTCTTCCGGTATTAGCAGGAACGCTAACTACACTTGCGCCATTTTTCCCGCTTTTGTTCTGGCCGGGTATAGTTGGAAAGTTTATGAAGAACCTTCCGATTACGCTTATCATCACTTTAGGTGCATCCTTGTTTGTCGCGTTTATCATGAATCCCGTTTTTGCAGTTTCGTTTATGAAGAAGGACGACCACGACCACAAATCAAGTTTGAAGGATTATTTGAAGGGCTTCATTCTTCTTGGTGTAATGGCAATTATTGGCTATGCAACTAAAAATTATGGTATCGGAAATTTTGCGGTAACAGGACTCGTTTTCATTCTGATTTTCCACTTTATTTTATCGCCATCAATTGTTGCGTGGCAGTCAAAAATCTGGCCGCGCGTAGTAACAGCTTATCGCAAAACTTTGATAGCCTTTATTAAGGGTTATCGACCCATCTTTATTCCGCTTGGCGTAGTTGTTTTGTTGGTGGCTAGTTGGGCAGTTTATCTTTTGAGTAAACCCAAGATTGAATTTTTTCCGAATGGCGATCCGAACTTTGTTTATGTGTACTGCAAATTACCGATGGGAACAGATGCGAATGTAACGGATTCTCTTACGCGGATTATTGAAAAACGTGTTTACAAAATTATCGGAGAAAATAATCCGGATGTTACCTCTGTAATTTCAAATGTTGGATTGGGTGCGGGTGATCCGCAAAATCCGGATAAGGTAGCAACACCGAATAAAAGTAAAGTGACTGTTGCATTTAAAAAATTTGCAGACCGCACTAATCCCAAAACAGGTATATGGCTTGACTCGATTCAACGTGAGTTTAGTCGCGAAGGAATTGCCGGTGCCGAAATTTCGGTAGAGAAAGAGCGAAATGGTCCACCGGTTGGCAAGCCTATTAATATTGAGATTAGTGGAGATGATTTTGCTGTGATGAAAGATTTAACAGCTGAGTTGAAAACTAAAATTGACAAAGAGGGCATTCCCGGCATTTCCGAATTAAAGAGCGACTTACAAATCAGTAAACCAGAAATAATTATTGATATTGATAAAGAGAAAATGTTGCGTGAAGGAATTTCGCTAGGTCAGGTTGGTGCTGAATTGCGAACAGCTTTATTCGGAAAGGAAGTTTCGAAATTTCGCGACAAAAATGAAGATGCACCCATTCAACTTCGTTTGCGCGCAGAAGACAGAAAGAATGTAGAGCAGTTGATGAATGTAATATCTCTTACATGGATTTCAGCACCGGTTCATTCCGCCAGGTTCCTATTTCTGCCATTGCCAGTATGCACTACGATAATTCCATTAGTGTGATTAATCGCAAAAATCAGAAGCGCGTCATTACGCTTGCATCTGATTTAAGTGAAGGTCATGCTGCCAATGAAATTATTCCGCTTATTGAACAGATTATTACCAATATGGATATTCCGGAGGGCTACGAAATAAAAATGACAGGTGAACAGGAACAGCAGGCTGAAACAGGCTCGTTTCTGGTAACAGCATTTGGCCTGGCATTGGCACTTATGCTTATCATTCTGGTTACACAATTTAATTCAGTTGTCAAGCCGATGATAATTTTTACTACGGTTGCGTTTTCGTTAATTGGTGTTGCTCTCGGATTTGCCGCAACCCATAAAACGTTTTCAGTAGTAATGACCGGTGTGGGAATTTTTGCCTTGGCAGGTATTGTTATCCGAAACGGCATTCTTTTAATTGAGTTTATTGATGAGTTGCGGGAACGCGGTATGGAGGTAACCGAAGCGGTTATTGAAGGCGGTGCTACTCGTATGACGCCCGTAATTCTTACAGCAGCAGCAGCTATTCTTGGATTAATTCCATTGGCTATCGGGTTAAATATGGACTTTGCTACTTTGTTCAGTCATTTTAATGCACATTTCTATTTAGGTGGCGACAATGTGAAATTTTGGGGGCCATTAGCATGGACAATGATCTATGGATTGATGATGGCAACATTCCTCACATTATTGGTGGTTCCTACCATGTATATGCTCGGTTATAAAACACGCGAGTGGTTCAGAAGAAAATTTGCGAAAGCGTAATTACAAATTCCGGTTTTTAAAAAGGTCAGATATTAATCTGACCTTTTTGTTTTGGGTGTTTGTTTGCGGAAAGAAAAATTTCGGGCTTAGAAAAGAGTTTGTAGTTTTAGGAACAAATCATCCGCATGAAAAAGCTACTCCTGCTTCCGTTTCTCGTGGTTAGTTTAAATTCTTTTGCCGGATGGGAAATGTTGTTCTGTGATTCTGTGGATGATAGAGGCAACTGCACCGCTAAATCAGAATCGTTTATTTTATCTGGGAAAGAGGTGTCGATAAATGCGGTTTTGAAAAACACAGAAGGAATACACACGACAAAAGTATATTTCGAAGTCTATTCTGTTAACCCCACCACATTTACAGAGGATTTAGTGGCAAGCGAAGAATTGCGAACAGAAACAAATGCAACGGTTGCCATTCAATCAATCAAGCTTTCAAAAAAAGGCAGCTACGTTATTAAGGTCCGTGATTCTTATAAAGATTATATAACCTCGCGCGAGTTAAGTGTAGAGTAATTTGATTCAGCTTTCCGATAAAAAAATTCTCATCACAGGTGGTACCGGTCATCTTGGTTCCGCGCTGATTCATTTTTTAGTGAAAGAAAAGAATGTTCAGCCGAAAAATATTCGAGTATTCTATCTCAAAAATTCTCCAACTAATTCCCTGAATGATATTTCCGGTCTTGATTTTTTTGCGGGCAATGTTTTGAATGCAGAAGAGGTCGAATCTGCCTGTCAGGATGCGCAGCTTGTATTTCACATGATTGGCTTAACCACTTTTGATCCGAGACAGAAGAGAATGCAATGGTTGGTTAATGTAGGAGGAACAAGAAATGTTTTAGAAGCAGTTCGAAAGTCAAACACGATTGAAAAGTTGTGTTATACCAGTACGGTCAATTCGCTTGCAGCTCCGAATCCCGTTGGCAGTATCGGAAATTTCGAAAACAGCAAGCCCTATTTGAATAAGCCGCGGTTGCATTCGTTCCGTTCGCGTGAAGAGACCTTGGGCTTTATCAAACATGCTCATAAAGACAAAAAGGAGAACTGGGAAAGACGAATCGAAATCGGTTATTTCGATTCGAAACTTGCTGCACAGGAACTGGTGAATGAATATGTGCGACAATACAATCTGAACGCGGTTTCTGTTTTGCCCGGTACCATGTTCGGTGCGTATGATTTTTTGATTGGAACAGGCTTGTATCTGCTTTCACTTTATAAAAATAAAATGCCGGTGGTGTTAAATGGAGGTTTACCACTGGCACACGTAATGGATGTTGCCGAAGGTCATACGCTGGCAATGGAAAGGGCAGAAGCAGGCAAACAGTATATTATGAGTGGCAGAGAAGAAGACAATCGTTCCTTTAAAGAAATGTGTAACATAATTGTTGATGTATTGCAGAAAAAATTTCCTGATAAAAAGCTTCGCGCACCGGAAACACTAATTCCGAAATGGGTGGCATTGAGTGCTGCTTTTGTATCTGAAAAATATGCAACGCTTTTTAACCAGCCAATGTTGTTGAGCAGAGATGCCGTTAATGCAGGCACGAACTTTCTTTATTATTCTTCAATAAACGCGAAACAAGATTTGGGTTACCAGCCTAAGAGAAGTTTCCGCGAAGCCGCAGAGGAAATGCTCGAATACTATCTGGAAGAAAATTTACTGGAAGCGAAAGGGCGATTCGTTGATAAACGCTGATTAAACGCGAAACTGCATTTCAATAGTAGCGCCTTTATCAGAGAACACCACAAGGTCTGCTAACTGCATCATCAGGAAAACACCGCGACCATGAGTTTTTTCTAAATTCTCCGGATCAGTAGGGTCTGGAAGATGGCCATAATCAAAACCGGGACCTTGGTCTTTAATCACAAAGGTTAGATTTTTTCCGCGGTCATCTAATTCGTAGGTGATGGTTACATCTTTACTTTCATCGCATTTGTTGCCGTGAATGATGGCGTTATTAGCCGCTTCGGTCATAGAAATAAGAATATTTCCATACACATCATCTCCAATATTTATTTCGCTGCGCATGTCGTCAATAAACTTTTCTACTGCGGCAACGTTTTCGGGCTTAGAAGATATTTTGAGTGATTTCACGATTTGCTTTTGAGAGGTATCGAAACTATAAGAATTATTCAGTAAACAAATAAAGCAATCTCCACTGGTATTGCAAACACGTAAGTGAAAATTTATAATACAATAAACACTTTGTGGAAATTATTGTTGAATTGTGATATTCCTGAAATATTTTTCAGCCAAATTTTTGTAATACGGCTTTAAGCTTGGCGGAACAGTTTTGTATAAATCTACTTCGCTGTTTTTTGCTTTCAGATATTCTTCGAGTGAAGGAGGCATTTTACGTTCGGTTTCTTTACCGGTGTTTGACTCGCGCTCCTGCTTCTGGTCGCGTTCGCGCTGTGCGTTTTCGGCTTCTAATAATTTGGTAAGAATATCCTGCTGACGCTTCAAGGCTTCGGCAGTCAGGTTTTTGTTGACGAGTTCTTTTTCATTTTGCTCCATTTGTTTAATGGCTTCGCCTAAGTTACCGAGCGAGTTTTTACCGTCTTTATTTTCCTGCTGATTTATTTTTTCAAGCTCTCTGCGAATCTGCGATTGCATTTGCGCCATTTCTGCAAACTCTTTACTGTGCTGACCGGTCTGCCCCTTTTCTCCCTTTCCTTCTTTCTTCATCATTTCGCCCATCTGCTGCATTTTGTCTTTCAACTGCTTTTGCATTTTAGAAAGATTAGGAAGGCCATTGCCAGGCTTCTTGCACTTCATACACATTTTGGGTTTGCCATCGCTTTGCTGCTGGCTTTCGCTTTGCTTTTGCTGCATCTGTTGCAATGCTTCACTTAACATCAGCGCCAGGTTATTGTAACCGGTCATTACAAACTGTTGGTTGCTCATGGATTTTACCACGTTCCGGTCTTCCATATCGCTTATAGCGCGTGTGAGGTATTTGTTGACGTTGGTGATTTCTTTCGTGATGAATGATTTGATTTCGTCCTGTCTGCGCGCTACGGCATACAAACTGTCTTCCACCATTTTCGAATTCTCTTTAATGCGTTGCTGCTCCTTCATCAAATCAACATACTTTGGATTGTTGATGCTGGTGTTCTTCATGTTGTTCATCAACTTCTCTTCATCGAAAGAAAGCTGCACGATATTTTCTAACAATTGACGAATGGCCTGCATATCTTCAGCTTCCTGTTCAGCATCCATTGACATTTTCATGCTCGAAAGTTTTTGCGCGGCATCTTTCATGTTGTTAGCCGCGCTTTTCTGATTTTTAGAAGCCTGCTGATTTTGTTTGGCATCCATATTCTGCTTGGCATCTTCCTGTTGTTTCTCGGCAGTTTCTAAACTCTTCTCTACCTCCTTAAAATCCTGTTCGCTCTTTGTTTCTTCGTTCAGCTTTTTTAAATCGGCTACATCTTTCTTTGCATCTTTTAAATCCTGATTGAGTTTATCCTGTTCTTTTTTTAAGTCTTCCTGAGCCTTCGCATCTTTTGCATCCGGATTTTTTTCTGCCTGTTTTGAAAGCTCTTCTTGTTTTTGCGCGAGCTTGTCTAACTTATCCGCAGTCTCTTGCAACTTCTGATCGAACTCTAATTTTTTGAACAACTCCAGCATCCGGTCGATTTCTTTTTCCATCTTCTCGTTGTCGGCTTTCATATCATCCATTTTATCGAGGGCGTCTTTCTTCTGCAGTTCTTCGAGCATCTTTTGCAGTTTCTCCATCATCTCTTTCATCTCCTTGTTCATCACCTGATCGAAAAGTTCCTGCAGGCGTTGTTGCTTTTCGGCAATTTCGGGTTTTACTTCTTTGAATTCATTTTGCTTCTCGAAGTTGTCGTTCATTTTCTTTTTAATCTCTTCGAGTTGTTGTTGCAATTCCTTTTGCTTCTCGATGTTTTGAGTAAGGTTCTTTTTGTCTTCCCAATTCAGGTTTTGTTTTTCCTGCAGTTTATCTTTCATGGCTGTGAGCTCATTCTTTGCAGCTTCGGCTTTCTTCATGGCATCTTTTAAATCCTGTTTCAGTTCTTTGTTGTCTTTTGCCAGTTCTTTATTCAACTCGTTGAGCGAAGGCATGGCAAAGTTCATCAACTCGCTTTTAGTGCTTTTGCTTCCGTGGATTCCATCGTTGTCCCACACCTCGAAATAGTAAGTGATTTTATCACCGGGCTTAATGCCGAAGTCGGAAAGCTGCCAGTAGTAGGTGAAATGCGAAGCGATGCCGGGAGTAAAGTGCACATCCATTTCTTTTGTGATGCCGGTAGTAGAATCAGAGCGGGTAAGTTGATAATTGAAAGTGAGTTTGCGGATGCCGTAATCATCGGAAACCTCACCGATGTAGTAGAAATATTTTTGTGTGGCAGAATCGTTTTTCTCTTTCACCACAATCACCGGATACAAATCGGGCGTTACATTCAGCGAGTACGAAACGCTGTCGGCATCTTTTACGTTGCGGTTAGAAACCTTAATGGTGTATTGCGCGCTTTGTAAAAACGATTTGCTGAAAGTGAATTCAACATCACCGGTTCGCTTAACGTTGTAAGCGGTATCGCCCACAGCAAACGAAATGGTTTCTACATTTTGTGTGTTGAACTTCCAGGAAAGTTTGGTGCCTGCAGGGATTACCAGGTCGCCCATGTTTTTCAGCACCTCGTTGTGCTTGCCGGTATAGGGGGGATAGGTGCAGGCCACTTCGAAACCGGATACTACCGGTTTGGCTACTACATCAATGGTATATTCTTTACTGTGAAAGCCGTTAGCCGCAAATTGAAAGGTGATTGACTTTTGAAGATTGACGAATTCATAGGAGAATGAATTCCTGTCTTTCTTCTTCAGTTTAAAAATGTTTTTGTCGGCTTCTACAAATACTTCGCTGGGCAAAACGTCACCTTCAATTTTTACATCGAGGTTGAAGTTTTCGAATTGCAATGCCTTTAAATTCTTGTTCTGAATAACGAATTGAAAGGGCGCTTCTTTTTCGTAGAAGGTATCGTTGTGGTAAAGGCGTTTGGTTCCTTCTTTAATAACATTCGGAGCTGCTATGATGATGAAGAGAAACAAGAGCACCGGTGGCGCAAGATATTTGAGGTATTTTTTGTTGGAAGTTAAGTCGATGGCGAACGAAAAATCGATGGGTTTTAGTTCGAATGCTTTTTGGTCGATAGCTGCGAGGAGGAGTTGCGATTCGGTATTGGCAACGGCATGGTGCAGTTGAAGGATGTTGAGGAGTTTGTCCTGTATTTGTTTGAAGTGCGTGCCGATGATATTTGCCGCCTGTTCGTAGGAGATGATTTTACCTAAGCGGTAGTAGTGCAATAGCGGTATTAAGAAAAAATTAGCCGTGAAGGCAGCTGATGAGAGCAGAAAACCATAGAACATAACCTTACGCAGACCGGTAGAGAGGTAGAAGTAATATTCCAGCAGGTTGATGACGAGAAAAAAGCCCAGCACATACACAGCCGAAAGGATAGCTCCGCGGATAAGTTGATTCGTGTAATACTTGCGAATGAACTTATCGAGCTTGCCGATGAGGGAGTTATAGGATGATGATGTTTGCGACATTATTATTACAATGATAGAACGATTGCGCGAAAGGTTTGTTGTTGGGAAACATTTTTTAACCCCCGGACCGGTAATGCTTGTTCAAGAACGAATACAAATGTGAGTTATTGAAATGGTGGGGCAGCTGTAGAATTTGCAAAACTGAGCCGGCAAGGCGAATTATGTTGTGGCGGTTGCTGCGGCAAATGGGATAATTCCACTGCTAATAGAGGAGGAAAATGTACACGGTTTTGACCGGCTTGGCTTTAAACACAGACTGGGTGGAAAGCAGGCGCATGCCGCAATAGTTCAGGCACGTATCGCAGCCGCTGAGACATATGCCGCAATCACTCAGGCATATGCCGTAGCCATTCAGACACCTGCCGCAATCGCTAAGACATGTGCCGCAGCCATTGAAACACGTACCGCGACCGCTGAGACACATGCCGTAACTACTGCGACATGTGCCGCGACCGTTCAGACATATGCCTCATCCCTTGCGACACATGCCGCAACCATTGAGGCACGTACCGTTGCCGCTACGGCAACCCAATAAAATGCCAAAAAGCATCATTTTTGGTTTAAAAATGAGAAAATAGGGGTTTTTTCTTCTACTTGGCTTTATTTGTCTAGCCATACCTCCCGGAAGTTGCGATACTCCATACCGTTGTTGGGGTAGTTTTTTACGTAAGGCTGAAGCAGTCTGCGGTTCATGCTGTAGTAAATGAGCAGTACCGGTGCATCGTCTACAATGGTCTGGTCGAGTTGGGCGTAGATTTTGTTGCGCTCTGCGGCATTGGTGGTTACCAACGATTTTTCGTAAAGGGCATCGAAGGTGGCGTTTTTATACCTGGTAGGATTGGCATACGAAGCTTCTTCCATAGTGGCAGGAACATTTTTGCCGTAGAAGAGGTTGAAGAAATTATTCGGGTCGGGGTAATCGGCCACCCAGCCGAAGCGCCAGAAATTTGTTTTACCGGTCTCGACATTGTTGGTGTGCTGCGCCCACACCACCTGCGTGAGTTCGATTTGAATATTGAGGTTATCGGTGAGCATGGTTTTAATGGCCTCTGCCACATCCTGGTTGCGCCCGCCACCACTGTTTATCTCGAGGGTGATTTTAGGAAAGCCCTTGCCATCGGGGTAACCGGCTTTTGCGAGATAATCCTTGGCTTTTTTTACATCGAAGGTGTAGCCCTTTACCTGCGCGTTATCGTAACCGGGCATGCCCAGTGGCGCAAAGCCATACATTGCGGGAACGCCCTCGCCCTTGGCGGTGTAGTCGGCAATTTTTACACGGTCGAGTGCATAGTTGAATGCGAGGCGAATATTTTTGTTTTGAAAAATTTTATCGGGTACGAGGAAGCCGTAAAACTGATTAGAATATTCGGGCGTTACCTGCAACTGAAATTTTTTGTACTCGCCTTTCAGGTTTTTTTGCTCGTCAAGAATCTGGTCGATCATAGAAAAAGGCAGGCGGTATTTCATTTCGAGGTTGCCTTTAGACAGTTCGAGCATTTCGGTTTTATCTTCTTTAATGAAAGAAATTTTAATTCCGTCCATGTAAGGAAGCTGGTTGCCGAATTCATCTTTGCCCCAGTATTTTTCGTTGCGCGCCATTACCACGGCTTCATCGGCTTTCAATGCTTTTAAAACAAAGGGACCGGTGCCTACGGTGTGGTAAAGAATATCGCCTTTGTATTTTTCAACAGCCTCATGCGGAAACACCGAAGCAAACGGTAAGCCCAAGCGGTTCAGAAAATCGGCATACGGTTTTACGAGAGTTATCTGAAAAGTAGAATCGTCTACTGCTTTTACGCCAAGTGCAGCAGATTCATCGGCATCGTGCTGCTTTTTTTCGCGGGCAGAATAAAGCGCAGCAGCACCTTTAATGATATCGCGGTAAAAACTAAAGCCCTGATTTTTTGCATCGGGTGTGCAGAGCCGATTGAAGCAATATACAAAATCATGAGCGGTCATAATGCGGCCTTTGCCATCGGTGAAACAGGCATCGTCATGAAAAACCACACCGGTACGCAAATGGAAAGTGTAAACGGTGGCAGAGGAATCTACATCCCAGCTTTTAGCGAGCAATGGCTCAATGGTTAAATCTTTCGAGTTGAAATAAACCAGTCCTTCGTAAATCTGGGTGACAATCCGGTGGCCGGTTACTTCGGTTACGCCCTGCGGGTATAAGGTTTTTAAAAACTCTACTTCGTTATAGCGAAACACACCACCGTATTTTACACCTCCCTTGGCGGTGCGTTTTTCGGCAGAAGAAGTTTTGGTGTTGTTGCCGCAGGAAGTAAACAATGCAACAGAAAGAAGAACAATGGCAAAGCGATAACAGGAATGCATACGGCTGATTTTTAGTGGCGCGAATAACGGGATTTCTGATTGAATCAGAATTTTTTCTGGTCTACGTTTTTAATGAAATCAATAATGCCCGGATAATACTCTTGCTGTGCATCCCACATGCTTAAGTGACCACCGGTTGGGCAGTAGAGGTATTTTCCGTGCTGAACCAGTTTGCTCATCTCTTCCATTTCTTCGGGGTTCATGGTGTCGTAATGCGAGCCAATCATTAAAGTTGGAACGGAAAGATTTTTTAAACGCGTCCAGCATTCCCAACCCACTAATCTTCCACCGGGAACAAACTCACTTGGTCCCTGTAATATTTCATACACCGGTTGATTGATATGCTTAAAAGAACGCAGCACCGGTTCCGGCCAATCTTTAGCCGGCTTGCGCAAAATGTGCTGACAGTAATATTCATCGAACACCAATTGCTGATACACCGGGTTGGCGAAATTGTTTTTCTTTTCAAAACTCTCTAATGAATCAACCAAACTCTTGCGCATTTGCTCGCGAAGTTTTGCGTTATAGGCTCCATACTTTGCAAAGTCGGCAGTCATGTTCGAAACGATAAGACCTTTAAGGTTTTGCTGATATTTAAGTGCATATTCCATTCCTAAAATCCCGCCCCACGAATTTCCGAGCAGATAGAAATTGTCTTTGTTCAAACTAAGTGCAACGCGCACCTGCTCTACTTCTTCTACAAACCGGGCAAGCGTCCATAACGAAGAATCGGTGGGCTGGTCGCTGTAATAACTTCCTAATTGGTCGTACTCAATTAATTCAAAACCTTCCTTAGGAAGAAATGCTTCGAAGCATTCCATGTATTCGTGTGTAAGAGCAGGTCCGCCATGCAGCAACAAAATTTTTATACGCGGATTATTGCCGATTTTTTTCGTCCATATTTTAAAGGTTCCTTTCGGTGTTTGCACCGGTATCATTTTTACTCCGGCATTTTCGGTTTCTTCTTTGGTGTAGCTGAAATATTTTTCGAGGGAAGGATTGTCGTTTGTGGTTTCTTGTTTGTTGTTGCAGCCGGTTAACAGGAAAATTGAAAAAAGAAGGACAAGGATATTTTTCATAGGGCGTGAATTTTAATTGGTTGATTCTTTATGCTCGCTGGCATAAAAGCGGAACAGAAAATAAGCCGCCAGTGCATCTAATAAATGCCACATGGCGTGCCCCTGAATTAAAGAACCGGGGTTGCAAAGCGGACTTCCGTCTTTCCAAATATTCCAGATAAAAAAAGCTAAAAGCAGAGAGCCAAGACTATAGTATCCGTATTTTTTTTCGAGTGAAAGTTTACGCATATAACCGTTTAGCAGTTCGAATACCGTGCATACAGTGAGAAAGAATCCAAAAGCAAGATTACCGGCATAATCGACAATGGGAATGTGATTGTGAAAAGTGCCTGCCCATTCGCAAATAAGAACGATAACGACAAACGAAATCGTGAAAATTATGTTGCTCCAATTCCAAAAACGTTGCATGGCATAAGAAGCTGCAAAAGAAGCCACGAGATACATTGACAGCATGTCGAGTGTGCCTCCCATTTGTGTTTCGGTTGCGTGCATGGCCATTGAGCCGGGACCCAGAAAAACTACCAAGCATGAAAAAAAGATAGCCGTGAAAAAGCTCTGAGTAAAAGGATTTTTATTTGCATCAAATCTACCCTGAGAAAGCTGATACGCCATCAGTAAGCCGGCAACCATAAAGCCTAAATTGCTCCACGTATTAGCTGGTTGTTTAATTAAACCGGAGTGAGCCTCTTCACAAAAAGCACCGCCCACATTTGTGCCCGGTCCAAACCAACCGTTGATTACCGCCAGCATAAAAAGCGAAAAAGAAACAATAGCAAAAAGCAGTGTGTAATAGAAGATTGATTTTCGGTTCATAGAAATGTTGATGGATTAGAGTTTGATTTTGCAATATACCGGGCAGTGATCGCTATGTTTTACATGCTGAAACATTTTTGCCTCCAGTAAATTCTTTTCCAGATTTTTTGTAGCGGCTATGTAATCTATCCGCCAGCCTTTGTTATTGGCTCGTGCGTTCGCGCGAAAACTCCACCAGCTATATTCATGCGGCTGCGGATTAAAATACCGGAACGTATCTATAAAGCCAGAGTTGAAATATTTTTCCATCCATGCTCTTTCTTCAGGTTTAAATCCCGAAGTGTCTTTATTACTGATGGGGTTGTGAATGTCAATAGCACGATGGCAAATATTATAGTCGCCACACACCAAAAGTTTGCTGCGCTTTTTCTCTAAATCGCGAATGTAATCGTAGAAAAAATCCAAGTAGGCCATCTTCACCGCTTGTCGTTCATCACCGGTGGTACCGCTGGGAAAATACGCACTCATTACACTGGTATCGCCAAAGTCAACGCGGATGTTTCTTCCCTCTTTATCATAAGCTTCATTGCCGGTTCCTTCTATTACATTATCTGCCTTAGCTTTTGAAAAAACAGCTACACCACTATAGCCGGGTTTTACAGCGGGAAAGATATAGCAGTTATATCCTACTGCCTCAAATGGTTTGGGGTCAAAATCTTTTCGTGCAATTTTTATTTCCTGTAAACAAATTACATCGGGACTTTCTTTATTGAGCCAGTCAACAAATCCTTTTGTGATAGCACTACGAATTCCGTTTACGTTGTAGGTGATTACTTTCAGTTCGGCCATAAAATTTAAGTGGTGAAATTCGAAAATACAATTTCAGCTGTAACGGATATGGATAGAAATAAAAAATCCGCCTCGTTTTACCGAGACGGATTCACCACATATAACCCAAAGATTTTATTGCATCTTAATCACCATCGTGTTGAACGGATCGTCATTCATAATGTATTTTACGTTGGCACTGCTGCTTTCATCGCTTTCCATAGGCTGCAGAAAAATATCTGCATCTACATAGGTTTGATTTTTGTCAACGCTCTTGA
>CAIYOV010000231.1 GCA_903927935.1 uncultured Bacteroidota bacterium
ATCTCTACCATGTTTGGCAAATGTGCTAGTGTTTGTGTGCTTTCTGTCAGTTCACTTAACTGCCTTTGTTCCCCGGATAACAGTTTTTTAACAGCAATTAAAATTATTGTCAGTCAGTTTGTCAAAGGCATTGCATTTGACAGCAATGGGTGAAATGGTATAAATGCCGACATGCACTTTGAGGATAACCCAAAAGAGAAATGATACAGGATGTTGAAAAAATGACAAAACCGTGACAATCCACCGTATCGTTTTTCGATTTTATCTGATATATTTGTCAGCCTTTTTGAAAAAATAAAAACCTAAACAAAGCATAAAACAACAAAATGAAAAAACAAACATTACTCTTATTATCGTTTGTAGCTATTGTCGGTTGTTCAGCATTCTACCTGTTACAGCAACCATCGCTCGGAACTTTCAAACTCGAAGCTAAGCAGGAAGAAACCGGCAAAGACAAAGCCATGTTAGCCAAAGAGGCTATGGAAAACCGTTTCGATAAGTTGAAAGACGAGAACGGAGAATTTCATGTGTCTAACTACTACAATGCACTTAAACAGGCCGACCAAATGAAACAACTCGGCAGCCGTTCCGGTTTAGGTTTAAACTGGGAAGAACTCGGTCCTGATAATGTGGGCGGACGTACACGTTCAATTTTAATTGATAAGCGCGATCCGTCACATAACACGGTATATGCCGGTGGAGTGGGTGGTGGTCTGTGGAAATCAACAGATGGAGCTAATACCTGGTCGCGTATATCAGGCTGGAATAGCTGGTTTACCATTTCATGTATAGCACAAGGCCCCGGACCTAACTATACTATTTATGTTGGAACCGGTGAGGGATTATCGCAAATAGGTGGCAGCTCATTTAATTCGGGAAACATGGGTGACGGTATTTTTAAATTAGTAAACGATAGCCCGGTGCAAATTACACCTACTGCATTTACTGCTAACTCACTGAACAGTGGCGATACATGGGCTGCGGTAAACCGTATAGCAGTTAACCCTACCGATGGCAATCAACTTGTTGCTGCAACACAGCGCGGGCTTTATCAAACAGCCGATGGCGGTACCAACTGGACTTTGATTGTTCCTTCCGGCTTTACAAACAGCACCGCTCAAACCTCAAGTTCCGATGTAAAGTGGGCAAACGATGGTATAAACATTTTTGCTACACTTAGTTCCAATAAGGTTTTAGTTCAATCGCTTAACGGTGGATTCTCCTGGAGCAAAGTAAGCAACGTAAATAATCCTGGTTTCCCCGGCACACAGGGAAGAATTGAAATAGCTATTGCTCCTTCAGACTCAAGAACAGTTTATATTGCTATTGCAACCGTAAGCGGACAAACGTACGGTGTTTATAAAACGAGTAATGCTGACGACCCGAACAGCAGATGGGTATCGATAGGGAATAAAGGTCCGTTGTTCGACCCGTTTGGTGCACAGGCGCAGGGATGGTATGATAACGTAATTGCGGTATCGCCAACCGACCCTAATAAAGTTTATATGGGTGGAGTTGATTTTTATACCTGGAGCGATCAGTCGGGCTGGAAATTAGCCGATGCCGGTTTAGGTGGAGGAAACGCTAATCCTCATTACATACATCCCGACAAACACGCAATTACTATCTGCAGTGAAGACCCGAATTTGATGTATATCGGATGCGATGGAGGAGTATATAAATCAACCAATGCCTTTTCTGCATTTCCATATCCCACCTATACTGTAAAGAACAGAGGGTATAATGTAACTCAGAATTATTCAGTTGCAGCCGGAATAAATGGCGAAGTAATGGGCGGTGCTCAGGATAACGGTACTAACTACGTCAACTTTATCGGTAACACAAAAATGGCAGGCGATATGGTAATGGGTGGTGACGGAACTTATGCTGAGATTTCGCACATTGACCCGCGTATTATGTATGCCGGAATTTACTTTGGTGCAAATTACCGTTCAGGTAATACTGGAAGTTCATTCGATGGATTCTATGATATTAAAGTAGACCCGCAAGGTCACGGACAACCATCACGTTGTGGAGGACAAAAAGATCAGAATGCTCCTTTTATTTCTGCTTTCTGGTTAGGAGAAACAAAGTCAGCGGCTAACGGCTACAGGAATATTCCTTTTGTTGCCGACAGAAACTATAACAGCGGTGAAACTATTTCACTAAAAAGCAAAGCGGGGAAATATCCATTCAATTATCAATTCACATCTTCGGTTAGCACCGGTGACACTACATGGGTTGCCGATCCGGTTCGTTCAAGATTTTTCATGAACTCAAATTGTGGTTTGTGGTTAACCTCCGATGCATTAGACCTTGGTATTATACCACGTTGGTATCGTTTAATGACCACTATGAGTGGAGTGCCTTATTCAGTTTCAAATTCAGCTGATGGAGATGTGGTTTATGTAGGAACAAGCGGGGGACGAGTTTACAGATGTCCGAACCTAAATGCGCGTGCTGATACTACAACTAATCCTATAGGGGCCAATGCCATTGGAATACTTTATACCAGCACTGCACAATACACCAGTTCTGCACCTACCAGCCGTCCTATTGAAGGAATTTGTGTTGACCCGAACGACAATAACCACGTGGTAGCTGTTTGTTCAGGTTTTACATCTGCCGGTACAGCGCATGTTTTCGAATCGCATAACGGAGGAACTACATGGACTTCGCTTACAAACGGGTTGCCTAACATGCCTGTTTATGATGTAGTCGTACATGATGCAACTAACATTATCATAGGAACAGAACTTGGTATCTGGAGTTGGGATGGATCAACATGGAACGAAGAAAATAATGGAATCCCGCGCATGCCGGTTTACCGTTTAATTGAGAAGCCGCTTTATAACGATGGTTGCAGAGTAATGTATGCAGGAACACACGGAAGAGGAATGTGGCGCTGTGCAAAATTTGCTGCTGATAATGGCTGCGTAACCAGCACCAGTGTAAATGAGGTTAAGACTTCTTCAATTTCTAATCTTTCTATTTTCCCTAATCCGGTTTCGTCTTCAGCGCGCATTTCGTTGTCGCTAGATAATCCGGCAGAGGTTACTCTTCGCGTGTTCGACATGTCAGGCAAACTTTATAAAGAAGTTACCGTGCGCAACACCACTACTGGCGAAAACCTGTTTGATTTAGATGCATCAGGCTTAAGCAACGGAACTTATGTGCTCGCTGCTACGGTTGGCAACATCCGCACACAAAGCCGTTTGTTTGTAGTTTCGAAATAAGAAATCGTAAATAGAATTTTTAAAAACGTTCCGCAGCAATGCGGAACGTTTTTGTTTTAGGCAAATGCCGAAGCGTAAGCCCGCATTTTCTGAATCATAGCAGTTAAGCCGTTAGAGCGTTGAGAGGAGAGGTGTGCTCGCAGATTAATACGGTCAATAAATTCAAGCTTGCTGTTTATAATATCGGTTGATTTTTGCCCCGATAGAACGCGAACAAGCAAAGCAATAATGCCTTTGGTGATAGCGGTGTTCGAATCGGCTTCGAAAAATATTC
>CAIYOV010000232.1 GCA_903927935.1 uncultured Bacteroidota bacterium
GATATAAATTATCCATCTTGCTCTTTGAAAATTCTCCGTGATGAACATCGCCACTAATGAAGAAAACTCCGTTTGCTTTTGTTTTGCGAACTAACTCAAACATTCTATTCCGTTCGTGTGGCATGTTCTTCCAGGCTTCCCAACCGTTATAGTCTACCAGGAACATTGTACTGCTTCCAATGATTCTAATATCAGCCGGTTTTTTCAATTCGCCTTCCAACCATTTCCATTGAGCCGCACCCAGCATAGTTTTAGAGGTATCTGTGCATTCTGTGTATTCGCCCCAAATTTGAGGATGCTTTTTAAAGCATAGTGAATCGCGAAATGTTCTGCAATCGAGCATAATTACCTGAACACGCTTTCCTTCTTCGCCATATATGTATGAAGTGTAAATTCCTTCATGGTTTCTGCGCTCACTGTTCACTGGTTCTTTAAAAAAATCGAGAAATATTTTTTTTGACTCTTCTTTCTTCGGGTATTCTTTACCACAATCATCTCTGCCAAAATCATGATCGTCCCAGGTGGCAATAACAGGTGTGGTGGCCAACAGTTTCTGATACCCGGGCTTTGACGCAAGTTGATTGTACTTTGATTGCAAAACGCTCATATCATCGGTATCTCCATAAATATTATCTCCTAGAAAAATAAAAAGTTGAGGTTGCTGCTCGGCTATTTTAAAAAATATTTCTTCCGGCTTATCCTGCCTAGCGCAAGAGCCAAAAGCAATTTTAGTGAGTGTTTGATCGCTGATTGTTTGAGAAAAAACTAAAGCAGTTGATGTAATAAAAACAAGAAATATAAAATGCTTCATTTTGTTATCTGTTTTCAGTTTCGAAAATATTCAGGGTAAATCTTCTTCTTCTACCTGTAGCCAGGTTGCAGGAAATTTCAAATTCTTAAACCAGACCAATTTCCATTCGCCATTGCTGTATTCCAGTGCGGTCATGTTTTCTACCCAATCGCCACTGTTTAAATACATCACACTGCCACGCTCGGTTTTAATTTCTTTAATGCAGGGAATATGTGTGTGTCCATTCAACACGAAATCGTATCCTTCATCTAAAGCAATTTCAGCTGCTGTCAATTCGTAGTTGCCAAGTTTTTTTATGCCCTGCTTGGTAGCTACTTTAACCTGTTGAGAGAAAGAAGATTTTTCTTTGCCGAAAAGCTCAAGCAAAAGATTCACGAGTTTATTGATGAGGATAAGAATTTCGTAACCGGTAGTACCTAATTTCGCAAGCCAACGCGAACCCTGCATGGTTACATCAAAAACATCACCGTGAAAAAACCAATGCTTTTTCCCATCCAAGGTCAAAACCACCTTGTCCTCTAATTCAAGGTTGCCGAGCTTAAGCCCTGAATATCTGCGCAGCATTTCATCATGATTTCCGGTGAGGCAATAAACCTTTACCCCATCTGAAACAAATTTGAAAATCTGCTCAATTACTTTGGTATGCGACTTTGGAAAGTAGTATGACCGGAACTGCCAGATGTCAATCAAATCACCATTGATGATTAGAATTTCGGGCTCAATACTGCCAAGATATTTATTCAACTCTTTTGCTTTGCAGCCGATAAACCCAAGGTGAACATCGCTGATGACAGCTACTTTTACTTTTCGTTTTAAATCGGTCATAGACGGTTCAAAGTTCGCAACGCCATGTTAACGAAAGGTTATTCTTTAATAGTTCCCAAATTCATTTTGTCAGCTGCAGAAAAACTATCAATACGCGCTAATTCATGATTCGGAAATTGAACATGATAATCAGTCCAGCCCGGAGTGCCGGCACGTGCATCTGCCTTATAGTAATCAGTAGAAATAATTTGTGCGCCACTTACAAATGCGTTATTCATATCGGTGTAATCTCCTACTCTTGCCTGTGTTGTTCCGTCATCTGCACGGGTTCTTACAATATACCCCTGGTGAACCAGGTTTTGAATTTGAGTTACCTGAGAAGAGTTATTCATGATCACAAAAGCTGCTTCAGGTGTGCCGGGCGAAGAATAGACAAACATTGCTCTGCCTTGCAGAGAAGAGTGACCAGATTTGTAAAGCGATTCGGCCGGACCCTGCATAATAAAAACAACTTTGTTACGTGCCACAGCTAACGTAGGCCAGTTGCCTGCAAGTGCTGCGGCCTCAAGCGTTGAATAAGAGCCGCGAACTTTATCCGGAGTAATCACTTTGTTCAGTGCATCACCGAAAATCGACTTTATTTCTTCATCTATTTTGTCGCAGGCATCGGCATCAAAAGGGATTGCATGAGTCAAGTCCTGTACTCCGGGAATCGCGTCTGCTACTGTCTCTTCTTTCGTTTCGATATTGATGAAAACAGGAAGATGGTTCGGATGTGAAACGCTCCAGTTATATACAGCAGTAAGCGCCTGTTTGAAAGTAAAATAGTTTGTATTGAAATCGAAGTCGGGAATGTGAACCACCTTAAAGCCCGGTTGCTTTAATGCTTCTATATGGGAGTCGTTCGACAAACCAATCATCGACATTCCTTGTCGGTAATAGAAACGTCCGCCTATAGGATCGTTATAAAAATCAATTTCTAAACCGCGTACATTATAATCGTTGCACTGCTGTTCAATAGGCAGATGTGTATAGTCAATTCCTTTGGGGCTGTATTGCGCTGGAAGAATTCCAAGAGAATCTGCAGTACTCATCCATGCAAAAACACTTGAATCTGTTTTTAGATGATAACTATTGTGGCTGGCAATAACCTGAATCTGATTCAGTTTTAAACTATCGGTTGGTCCGTTGTCATAAACAGTTGGACCGGTTTTTTCTTTGGGTTCTTTTTTACATGAACCGGTAACAATAAAAATGCAAGCAACCAACAAAGCGAGATAACTTTTCATTAACTTTTATTTTGCATGAAAGTAACAAACAGATGAAACGGAGGCGAAATTATTTTTTCTTAACAGTAACGGGCTTTCTGATTCCTGCCAATGAACCAACCTCTTCTCCAATACCAATCATAGAGCGGTAGTTTAGAGGAAATTCAAGAAACACATGCAACATGCTAAGAAAATAAAGGGCAATCAAACCTGTCTTATAATCGTACACATAGAGTCCTACAGAAGCCCCCCATAAAAGGATAACAGAAGACAGCCATTTCTTCGGAATCAAATGCCATTTAATAACCGAGGTTTTTGAAAACCAGTTCAGATAATGATAGGTATAGGCAAATGCGATAAAACGCATAATGCCAAAGCCGATGTTTGAAGTGAAGATGGTTTCGCGCGTTGTTTCGCCTAACTTGAAAATATGAATGAACGATTGGTTGACCATAGTGAATCCGCTATCTACCAAAGTCTTTTGAGCATAGTCGCTAACTTTATAAAAGCTGAATTGCGGGAACAGCACAAAAAAACTAACCGCGCAAACAGAAAACACTATGAGCGAAATAATACCGGTAGCACTTTTGTTTTTCAGCGCACCGAACAGAATGAACAGGCCGGTAAAAATAAAAACGTGAATAAGCGTGGGGAGAAAAACCGCAAAAAGAAAAAAGAACGATTGCGTTTTTACAATCAACCCGCCAAGAAATGCGGCAATGACTACGAACAGAATTTTCCAGAGCAAATCTTTAAACAGAATAAACCCAAGCGCACTTGCGAAGGCGAGGTAAATCATAAAGTTTGACGCCTCTGCGCTGCCGGTAAAAATAAAAGTCAACAGAAAAAGAACAGTGCACAGAATAACCAGCCAGATGTAGTCAAATTTGCCATTAGTGAAATAATCGCGTTTGTGCAGCCAGGTAATTTCGGTGAGATAATGTAAGGGGCCGAGCACTGCATACGAAAACAAAAACAATTCGAAGGGAACAACGAAAGCCGCCACACATGAAATGATCATAAGGGCAATATTGGCAAGGTCAATGGTTTTTGTATTCATCTTAGCCGGTCAGTCCAGGAATTTTAGGCATGGCTCCCATCATTTCGCTTTGCATTACTTTGTCAGCCTGCTCCAGCGCATCATTGATAGCAGCTTGCAGTTTACCTTCGAGCACAAGTTTGTCATCCTGATTCAGAATTTCGATGTTTTTGACTTTGCGGTTGCCCGACACGGCAACTCTTACGTAATCGTTTTCGGAAACTACTTCAATACTGTCGAGACGTTTTTTTGTCTCTTCCATTTTTTCCTGAAGTTCTTTCAGTTGTTTCATTTGGTCAAAAAAGCCCATAGTGTAATGTGGAATTTAGAATGTGAATGAAAATAAAATCAGCTCTTCATGTTGTCGAACTGTAAAGGGAAACCGTAATCGCCTTTGCGGAGAAAAGCCATTACGGCCTGCAGGTCATCAATCTTTTTGCCGGTTACACGGATGATGTTATCCATTTGGGCTGCCTGCACTTTTATGCCGGTGTCTTTAATGGCCTTGGCAATTTTTTTCATCGTGTCTTTATCTAACCCGTTTTTCAGTTTTACATCTTTCTTAATCATGGGGCCCGATGCGTAATGTTCTTTGCTCACATCGTAACTGCGCGGGTCAATGCCCTGTTTGCTGCCGCGGGCAATGATGATGTCAAGCACTGCATTTAACCGCATTTCGTTTTCGGTGGTGATGAGCAGCGTGAGTTCTTTTTTATTTAAGTCCACTTCGGTTTTAGAGCCGTGGAAATCGTACCGGTTCACAATTTCTTTCTTCGCCACGTTAATAGCGTTCTCTACTGCCTGTGCATCTACTTTACTTATTACATCGAAACTTGGCATGGCTTACTGTTTTATCTGCCCTTTAAAAAATGAATTGCCCTGTACGTTCAGCATGTTTACATATTCCTTTCCGTCTTTATTAAAAACCACATAGCCGGTTGAATCGCCCAGAAAATAACTGCCCGAAATAAATTCCCTGCCGTTCACCAGCCACATAATATTACCCGCCAGCGGTGCTTTTGTTTTAGCCGCTGTTTTGTATTCGAAAAAGTTGTTGAACAGTTTAACGTTGCGGCCATCCAGACTCATACTTCCGCCCTTGCCCTGCATCATAACAATATCCATACTGGTGGTGGAGTCGCGCATGGTCAGGAACGTTTTAACCGGAAGCGGTTGCTGTGCTTTGCACAAGGCAAAAAGCAAAAGTGAAAAGGCAAAAGTGAAATACCGTTTTATCATACAACTTCAAAAATAATTTTTGCGGCTCAATGTAAAAGCAAAAACAAGTTAAGCATCTCGGACAGGATATTTTATTTTGGCTTCACTATGTTCCGTTTAGCCACCCTCACTTTTTATTTTTCGGTATTGTTTGCCATTCACACTTCAACTGCACAAACCATGACTGCCACCGAAGCCGACAACAAAGCACACGAACTTATTTCGCAAATGAGTTTAAAAGAAAAGGTTTTCGAAATGCACGGTCACGGCATTATTCGTTTTGGTTTTTCGCATGTGTTCGGCAAACATTTGAAACCGATTTTGGCCGGAGGCAACAAACGTTTAGGAATTATCACCACCAGTTTTTACGATGGGCCGCGCGGTTTATTTAGTAATAAAGGAGCCACCGCATTTCCCACTACCATGGCGCGTGGAGCCAGTTGGGATGTTGAATTAGAGGAGCGTGTGGGCGAAGCCATGAGCGAAGAAATCCGCGCGCTGGGCGGTAATTATTCGGGTGCCGTTTGTATGAATCTGTTGAGGCATCCGGCATGGGGCAGGGCGCAGGAAACGTATGGCGAAGACCCTCATCATGTAGGCGAAATGGCCAGCGCACTGGTAGCAGGAATTCAAAAAAATAATGTTCAGGCCTGTGCCAAACATTTTGCGGGCAACAGCATGGAGAACAACCGTTTTGGCGGAAGCATGAATATGAGCGAGCGCACTTTGCAGGAAGTGTATCTGCCGCATTTTAAAAAAGTAATTGAGCGCGGTTGCGTTTCGGTGATGAGCGCTTACAACAAACTGAATGGCGAATACTGCGGCCACAACAAAATGTTGCTCAACGATATTCTGCGAAAGGACTGGGGCTTTAAAGGTTATGTGACAAGCGACTGGAGTTATGGTTTGTTCGATGCGCAGAAAGGAATTGAAGCCGGCATGAATGTAGAAATGCCCATGGGCAAGGTTTACAAACTAGGCACCATCAAAAAATTATTGAGCGATGGAAAAATTAAAGAGCAGCAGATTGATGATTTGATATTTCCAATTATCAGAACCAAACTTCTTTTCGCTTCGCGGAAAGATGAGCGAGCTTACCCGAAAGAATTAGTGGGTTGCAAAGAGCACACCGCCCTGGCGCGCGAAGTAGCAGAAAAGAGCGCGGTGTTGCTGAAGAACGAAAACCAGTTTCTGCCCCTCAATAAAAACAAGGTGAAACGTATTGCGGTAATAGGCTCGCTGGCTGATATGAAACAAACGGGCGACCACGGCAGCAGCAGTGTAATTCCATTCTATATTATAACGGCACTGGATGGCATAAAAAATTATTTCAGCGGAACTGCTGTTGAAATTCTCACTGTGCCCAACGGAAATATTGACTCGGTAAAAGCAGTTTGTAAAAATGCCGATGCCGTAATAATTGTTGCCGGTACTACTTATAAAGACGAAGGCGAATTTATTGGTGAGTTTAAAATACGCGACCGCAACAATCCCGATAAAAAAAGTTTTGTGGTAAAGGCCGGCATACTTGGTTTAGGTGGCGATAGAAAATATCTACATCTGCATCAAGCAGATATTGATGTGATACATGCCGCTTCTTCTGTCAACAAAAACATAGTAGTTAGTTTGGTAGCAGGCAGCGCGGTTACTGTTGAAGAATGGCATGAAGAAGTGCCCGCCATTATTGAAACATTTTACAACGGTATGGAAGGCGGCAATGCGCTTGTCCGTATTTTATTTGGCGATGTAAACCCAAGCGGCAAACTTCCGTTTACTGTTCCTAAACTCGAAAGCGATTTGCCTCCGTTCGATTCGTTTGCCGACAGCGTTCACTACGGTTATTACCACGGCTATACGCTTTTCGATAAAGAGAAAAAAACACCGCGCTATCCTTTTGGTTTTGGATTGAGTTATACCGGGTTTCAGCTTTCGGATTTGCAGCTAACCACTACGGTGAAGGCTACCGAAGTTTCGGAAAATACGGTAGTGACTGTTTCGGTTAAAGTAAAAAACACCGGAGCAAAAGCCGGAGCGGAAGTGGTGCAGCTTTATATCGGCTTTACCGGTTCTAAAATAGACCACCCCGAAAAACTTCTTCGTGGTTTTCAGAAAGTTTATCTGCAACCTAACGAAGAGCGCACCCTTAATTTTACGGTGCCGGGCAGCGACCTTGGTTATTATAATGAGGAAACCAAATCATGGATGATTGAGAAAGGCAAATACGAAGTGCTGGTGGGTAATTCATCGCGCGATGAAAAAATGATGAGCGCAGGTTTTGAAATTAATTGACCGGCTTATTTCTTAGAAACCTATGACCATCGCTGAGCTTAAAAATATTTCGTGGAAATTATTCGAAGGCAATCCGCTCATCCGGCCTCCGTTTGCTTCGCCTATTGTGGCCGACCCAAGTTTTCTTACCCCCGATAAAACACCCGACCAGCGCTGGCATTTGTTTGCGCATTCGCTCATGGGCATTCATCATTATGTTTCGGATAACGGAATTAAATGGAAGCGCCTGAGCGGACTGATTACCTTCAAAGCCCTGCGCCCTTTTATCTATTTCGAAAACGGAACCTATTATCTGTTTTACGAAAAGTTCACTTCGGTATTTCCTTTTCATTCGTTCATCGAATTAAAAACCAGCACCGACCTGATTAACTGGAGCGATGGGAAAAATATTCTTGAGCCCGGCTTACCCTGGCAGTTTGACGATTGCAAATTGGGCAACGCGGGCAATGCCTGCCTGGTGAAGACGATGGCCATTACAAACTCTATTTCAGTAGCGGTTTGGTTTATCTGGACGATTGCCGTTTTGTGGAGCCGCGCCATATAGGCTTTGCCACTTCGCAAAATATTGACGGCCCCTATACTTATCATCCGGAGCCGGTGATTAAACGCGATGAACAAAACCCGATAGTGAACCTGGGTGCCGGTGCCATTAAAGTTTTAAAACTGAGCGATGGCTATGCGGGTTTTCACAACGGCATTTATTGGAATGATAAAACCAATCACTCCGGTTCGCGCATTCAGTTATTGTTTTCGAAAGACGGTATTGAATGGAACGCTGCCGAAGGTATACCGCTGCTCTCTCCCAACAAAGGCTGGATGAGTTCGCACCTGTATGCTTTAGATGTGAAAGAATACCGGGGGACATTCTATCTGTATTTCAACGCCCGCAACGGTTACGTGCTGGCTACCGAAAAGATAGGATTGATGACGGGCTCCTGACAACCCGATTACTGCCTGCTGAATACTTACCTGAATACATAACTGGAGCTTATTAGCTAAAATTAAAGCCGTCCCTATGTGAATGCGATTAATAATAGAATCCCGCAATTAACCTCAATTGTTACCGAAGTATATTATAGTATCCCGATATTAACTTCAATTACGTGTGAGGTTAATGACGGAAACACGGTATCAACTTCGGAAGTAAACGAGGTATACCACGAAGTTCTGTAGTTAACTTTGGTCATGTTTGGGGTATACAATGGGATTCTGTAGGTAACCCTGATCATGTAGGAAGAACAATCATCTGCACCCAAAACTACTTCTTCTACCAAGAAACATCAGTTTTATTTAGAAAAGAGGGGGGCCAATAAATCAGATGCTTCTGCGCTTTTTGCGCTTTTCATGTGGAATGGTAAAGGCGGCTTTGCGCTTCTTCTCTTTATCAGCTATCAGTTGTGCATCTTCCTGGCGGGCGGCAAAATGCCCGCCTATCCAGTATACATCCATGCGGTTGAGCAGTGCCCAACCCATCATTACACTTTCGCCCACACCAATCTGTTTGCTGATGCGGCTAAGCGGGCGCAGGCCTTCGGGCACTTCAACACCGGAAATTACCTGAAAACCATCCCATGATTTGATGCCATGCAATTGGGCAACACTATCGGGCAGGGCATACACAAAGCGCAGCCGACCAATGGCAAGCACATCTTTGTGGCGGTTTTTGCCGGCACGCGATAAACTTTGTGCCGATGAATATTCGCGGGTGGTGCGAATAAAATCGCCCGCGGTTAGCATGTTTTTTACAGTGAATATGGCCATACTATTTTGTTTACAGCCAAAATAAAAAGAAAATAAAAAACGGAGAAAGAGGAAGGATTAAAACAAAAACGCCCTCGCATTTCTGCAAGGGCGTTTCATTTATAATTATTCGTTATTGCTTAAGCAAAGAAATTCTTAACCCACATCAGGAACGTAGTTGTTTCGTGACTGTTCACTGCAATAAGCGGTGCGATAGTCAAACCAACAAGAGAAGATAACTTGATAAGGATATTCATAGAAGGACCCGAAGTATCTTTGAAAGGGTCACCTACTGTATCGCCAACCACAGCCGCTTTGTGCGGTTCCGATTTCTTGTAGAACATTTCTTTCTTTCCGTTCACTTCAATCTCTACCCCTTTCTCGAAAGATTTTTTTGCATTGTCCCAAGCACCACCGGCATTGTTCTGGAAAATAGCCCACAACACACCGCTCACCGTTACACCTGCCATGTAAGCACCCAACGCTTCAGCACCCATACCGATACCTACTAATATAGGAGTAACGATAGTGATAACACCCGGAGCTAACATTTCGCGCAAAGCGGCTTTGGTAGAAATTTCCACACACTTGCCGTATTCAGGTTTACCGGTTCCTTCCAATATACCCGGAATTTCGCGGAACTGTCTGCGCACTTCATTCACCATATCCATAGCTGCTTTACCAACGCTGTTCATGGCAAGTGCCGAGAATACCACCGGTATCATTCCTCCAACAAACAAAGCCGCCAAAACCTTGGCATCGAAAATATTGATACCCTTAATGCCGGTCAGCGTTACATAAGCTGCGAAGAGTGCAAGAGCAGTCAAAGCTGCCGATGCAATCGCAAATCCTTTTCCTACCGCAGCAGTAGTGTTACCCACTGAATCGAGCACGTCTGTTTTTTCACGAACCTCTTTAGGCAATTCGCTCATCTCAGCAATACCACCTGCGTTATCGGCAATCGGTCCGAAGGCATCAACCGCTAACTGCATGGCCGTAGTTGCCATCATCGCTGATGCAGCAATACCCACACCGTAGAAACCGGCAAGCGAATAAGCACTCCAGATAGCCGCTGCAAAAATGAGAACCGGAAAAGCCGTTGAAAGCATACCGGTACCTAAACCTGCAATAATGTTAGTAGCTGCACCGGTAGCCGATTTCTGAACGATATCGCGAACCGGTTTACCGCCAAGGCCGGTAAAGTATTCGGTGATATAAGAAATCAAATAACCAACCGTCATACCAATACAAACCGCAAAGAACACATTCAGCGAAGACGTAGTCATCGGAACAAATTCACCTGCATGGAAAGCGCTCATCTGAATAGTTGCAGGCAACATCAATTTGATAAGACCGAATGATGCGGCAAGAGCCAGTAACATCGCAATGTTGTTTCCTCTGTTCAATGCACTTTGAACGGTGCCTGTATTTGCCTCAGCATTTTCGCCCACACTCACAAACAAACTTCCAATGATAGAAGCAATGATACCAACGCCTGCAATAGTCATTGGTAAAAGAATAGGGCCAATGCCTCCGAAGTTATCGGCAATACTTCCGCCATTATCGCGGATGATATAATTACCAAGCACCATCGAAGCCAACACGGTTGCTACATAAGAACCGAACAAATCGGCACCCATACCGGCTACATCACCTACGTTATCACCTACATTATCGGCAATTGTCGCAGGGTTACGAGGATCATCTTCAGGAATTCCTGCTTCAACTTTACCTACTAAGTCAGCACCAACGTCAGCCGCTTTGGTATAAATACCGCCACCAACACGGGCAAACAAGGCGATTGATTCGGCACCCAGAGAGAAACCTGCAAGCACTTCAAGAACCTTGGTCATACCGTCATAACCACCACCGGTAGCAAAATTTCCACCCATAAACTGGAAGAAGAAAATAATGAACAGCGAGCTAAGACCAAGCACAGCCAAACCGGCTACACCAAGACCCATCACCGTTCCTCCGCGAAAAGAAACTTTCAAGGCTTTTGCCAATGAAGTTTTAGCCGCCTGTGTAGTGCGCACGTTTGCTTTAGTAGCAATACGCATTCCTAAAAATCCCGCAAGAGCAGAGAAGAAACAACCCACCACAAACGCTCCTACAATCAGGATGCTTGAGTGAGCAGCTACTTTAGGAACCTGCGAAAGAATACCGAGGGCGGTTCCTGCAAGAACCACATATACAGCCAAAATTCTGTATTCAGCTTTTAAGAAAGCCATTGCACCTTCTGCAATGTTTTGAGCTATGCCGCTCATCTTCGCATCACCGGCATCTTGCTTGGTTACCCAACTTGAAAGAACAGCCATATAAGCCAAAGCTACCAGGCCGAAAACAGGGAGAATGTAAATCAGATTTTCCATTATAATTTAATCGTTTTGTTAAAAGGAGCGCAAATATATAAATAGAGAGGAATTATAGAAGGTATCCGCAGTACCCTTAAAGACCCCGCAATCATATAGCAACCGAAAGCACTTCGAACTTTTTATTTTTGACCAATAAATTACAGGTATGGGCAAAACTCGCGTTTGGTTTAACTCAGGTTTCGGAAAAGTGGTTTCTTATTTCTTACAGGGCTTGCTTTTAATTGCCCCCATCTTTGTAACCATCTATTCCATTTTTTACATTTTCAATTTATTCGATTCGAAAATTGAAAGTGTATTCCGCTTTCTCTTTCATTTTTATTATCCGGGCATTGGCATTATTGCCATGTTCTTCATTATCGCCTTTATCGGTTTTGTAGGTTCGTTGGTAATTTTTCAGCCATTGCTGCACGTAATCAACGCACTGATAGAAAGAGTGCCGGTGGTAAAAGATATTTACACTTCGGTAAAGGATTTCTTTGGTGCATTTATCAGCAAGAAGAAAAAATTTGACAAACCGGTGATGTTTGAATTCGGAAAAAACTCAGGTGTTTTTCGTTTGGGATTTATAACACAGGAGGACTTAAGTGAATTTCATATTAAAGATAAAGTTGCCGTATATGCTCCGTGGTCATACAATCTTTCGGGAACTTTATTTCTAGTGAACAAAGACCAGGTTCAACCAATCAACGATGTGGGTGCGGGTCACATTATGAAGTTTGTGATGAGCGGTGGAGTTACGGAACTGGAAGAAGAACTGGAACAGCAGCCGCAGTAGACAGCAAATAAAATACATGCAGAAAAAATTCCTCTTTTTCTTTCTGTTCATTCTTTTTTATCAAGCGGCAAACGCGTGGGGTTTCTGGGCGCATCAGCGCATCAACCGCATTGCGGTTTTTCTGTTGCCCACCGAAATGATTTCCTTTTATAAAGAGAATATCGATTTTATCACTGAACATGCTGTTGACCCAGATAAAAGAAGATACGCCATTGCAGACGAAGCACCGCGTCATTACATTGACTTGGACCATTACTGTGTGTTGCCGTGCGACTCTATGCCGCATCGGTGGAAAGATGCGATCGACAAATATTCTGAAGATACATTAAAGAGTTACGGCATTGTGCCCTGGCATATTCAGTTAATGATGTTTCGATTGACGGATGCCTTTAAAGTAAAAGACAAAAACAGAATTCTTCGCACCTCGGCAGAAATTGGCCATTACATTGCCGATTCGAATGTACCCTTGCACACTACTGAAAATTACAACGGGCAACTGACGAACCAAATCGGCATTCACGGGTTTTGGGAATCGCGCATTCCGGAATTGTTTGCAGAGGACTATGACTATTTTATCGGTAAAGCTGAATTTGTAACCAAACCAACCGAACGAATCTGGAAAACAGTTTTAGAAAGCCACACAGCACTCGACACCGTTTTAAGTTTCGAAAAAAAGCTGAGCCAGACTTTCCCTTCTGACAGAATGTATGCATTCGACACACGCGGAGTTGTATCTTCAAAAATGTATTCGCAGGAATATACTTCTGCTTACAGCAAAATGATGGATGGCATGGTGGAGCGCAGAATGCGTAGCTCCATTAAAATGGTGGCCGACATATGGTTTACCTGCTGGGTAAATGCCGGCTCTCCTGATTTAGGAAAAACCGAAGCAAAAGAACTGCCGGTTGAAGAACAACAACAAAACGAAACCGAAGAAAAAGCCTGGAAAGAAAAAAAGAAACAATACGGGCATTATCACCCAGAGACCGGAACAGAAGGAGTGAAATGATTATTTCAATTTCTGCTTCGCCAACTGAACATACTTTGTTGTCTGCTTCGATAAAGCAATTTCATTCCACAACTTCTTAGCCTCTTCCATCTTCTTTTGTTCAGCAAGAACTGTTGCTGTAAAGTACTTTGCTGCCTGAGCCGTAAAAGGCTTATCCGCTTTAATCAATGGTTTAAAATAAACCAGCGCCTTTTCTTTTTCTCCAAACATATAAAGAGCGTACGCGTAATGCAGCATCCAGTATTCTGCTTGCTCGGCTTTCATTTTGCAGTTCTCCCCTTCCTGTAAAAACTGAACGGCTGCCGGATAATTCTTAATAGATGACTGCATCACCCCATAAATCAAAAACGGCTCGCAGTTGTTTTTAAATTGCTTGAATGCCCTCTGATGCAGCAAGCCCTTATAATAATCGGGAATCTCCTTATCGTCAACCAGCCCTTTATAATCATTCAGCGAAAACGTATCACGGTAAGCAAGCAGTTTCTTCGATAAGTAATATTCATTGGTGTAAGCATTGCTGTCAACCGTTTGGCAAAAGTCATTTAGAATAGCATAATACTTCCCTGACGAATCAGAAAACAACATCAGCCCGTAATAGAACCCCGCCATGTTGCGCTTGTAAATGCGGGAGTAAGTGCTTAATACACTTTGTGCATCGTCAAAAAATCCGAGCAGGCTATAAGTAAATGCTCCGTTCAGGAAAGAAGTTTCATCCACCGTTTTAAATTGATAGCACGAATCTAGCCACAGCAGCGTTTCATTCATCCTGCCTCCGTAAAAATATTCCGAGGCAATGTCGCAACGCACCCCCGCAACAGTTGGATACTGCTCTGCAATAAACTGATACAATTCCATGGCCTCATCAAAGCGGTTGCGCTCTTTAAACTTGCGGGCATACTCGCACATTCTGAACGCCTGTCCTCCGTCATCTGTGTCGGATTTCATTAATCGCACTATCTCATTTTTCACCGAATCCTTCATCAGTGCCATGGCGTAAATGGTGCAAAGTCCTTTCCGTATATCCGCCCTTGATGAATCAATCACAAGACATTTTTTCCAAATCTTTTCTACCTGATAAACAGTTTTTTTCGAAAGCAGTTTCGGCTTCTCACTTAGTGCAGTAGTAAAAACAGCCGCATCATCTACAGTAATAAACTGCATGGGCTTGGTCGTGTCGAGCGCATAATTCAAAGCCACATTACCTTTCATCATCAGTGCATCCACACTCTTTGGATTCTTCCTCAAAACAGAATCGAGATAATGATTAGCAGAATTAAATTTTTTCGCAACAATAAAATCGGTGGCAACAGGAATAATTTCTTTCTGCGCTGATAGGTGCAGCATCACAAAAACAAAAAGCAAACTCAATAAATGTTTCATGCTTTAAAAATAAAAACCGCCACACAAGGTGGCGGCATCTTTATTACTATTAACTTTTAATCTGAGTTTACGAATTTATCATCACAGGCATTACCAGCATTAATAAATCTTCGTTATCGTTCTTTTCGCTTGGGCGAAGAACACCGGCACGGGTTGGGGTTGAAAGTTCAATTTCAATATCGCCCGAATCCAGCACACCCAGCATTTCAATCAGAAAACGTGCGTTGAACGCAATTTCCATATCGTTGCCTTCGTAGTTGCAGGTTAAGCGCTCGTTCGCTTCGTTACTGAAATCCAGATCCTGAGCAGAAATTTTCAACTCGCTTCCTGCAATAGTCAGCACAACCTGATAAGTAGTTTTGTTCGAGTAAATCGAAATTCTGCGCATAGCATTCTGCAATTCCAAACGGCTGATAGAAAGTTTGTTGGGATTGTTTTGTGGAATCACCGCATTGTAATCAGGATAATTCGCATCAATCAAACGGCAAATCAGTTTCGTGTTTTCGAATGTGAAGAACGCATTCGATTTATTATACGAAACATTTACACCTGAATCAGAAAGCGGCAATGCCGTTTTCAATAAGCCCAATGCTTTTTTAGGAACAATAAACTGTGCCGCCTTCGATGCCTTCACATCGCTGCGATTCAACTTCACCAATTTATGGGCATCGGTCGAAACAAAAGTCATTCCCTCAGGAGAAACCTGAAACAACACACCGGTCATAGCCGGGCGCAAATCATCGCTGCTCACTGCAAACAAAGTTTTTGCAATGGCATTGCTCAATGCCGATGCCGGAATATTTATTTCCGTTACCGCTTCAGGCTGAGGAATCTTTGGAAAATCCTCCGCGTTTTCACCGCTCAATTTATAGCGTCCGGTCTCCGAAGTTATCTCAATGCCAAACGTTTTTTCGTCTACTTTAAATGTAAGCGGTTGCTCAGGCAAAGTTTTCAGAGTATCCAGTAAAATACGCGCAGGTATCGCAATGCGTCCGTTGTCCTTGGCCTCCACTTTCAGCTCCGTGCTCATCGAAGTTTCCAGATCGGTGGCAAACACCGTCATCTTTCCGCCTTTAATTTCAAACAAAAAGTCTTCCAGTATCGGCAGCACCGAACTCGAATTAATTACACCGCTAATCGTCTGTAAACTCTTGAGCAGGCTGGTGGTAGAAACAATAAATTTCATCTTCTAAGTCTTTTAAGTTCGGGCAAATATAATTATCGGATGAAATTAAAATTGAGAAATGCTAAACAACAATAATTGAGGGTGGGGGCTACTTAACCGCCAGTCAAAATTTTACCTTCGCCCTGTTTTAGGATAAAAACCTAACCATGCCCATTACTATAGAACTCAAACTTACTCCCGAACAGGCTGCTTCATCTGATGATATAAAAAAACAAGCGGCTAAAGCAGTTCAGTTGCCTTTAGATGAAATATCGCATGTTCAACCGGTGCGTAAATCGCTGGATGCACGCAAGCCGCAGATAATTGTTTTGCTGAAAGCCGATGTTTATTTAAAGCAGGAAACCTTTAAGCAGGATCTAAAAACTTTCGTGTTTCAAAAAGTATCGGATGCCAAAACCTGCCACATCATCGGTATGGGGCCGGCAGGAATGTATGCGGCTTTACAATTATTAGAGCGGGGCATCAAGCCAATTATTTTAGAACGCGGCAAACCTTCACGTGAGCGCATTAAAGATTTATCGTTGCTCAATAAAAAACTGGAAGTAAACCCCGAAAGCAATTATTGTTTTGGCGAAGGCGGTGCCGGAACTTACAGCGATGGCAAACTATACACGCGCAGCAACAAGCGTGGCGACATTAAAAAAGTGCTCGATGTATTTATTCAGCACGGTGCTGATGAACGAATAGGTTACGAGGCGCATCCTCACATTGGCACTAACAAACTTCCGCGCATTATCGAAAACATGCGGCACACGATTATTGAAGCCGGTGGTGAAGTTCATTTTCATAAAAAGGTAGTTGATTTTAAAATTGAAAAGGATTGCATTTCGAAAATTATTTGTGCGGATGGAAAGGTATTTGATGCCCAGCAGGTGATTCTTGCCACTGGTCACTCTGCCCGCGATATTTTTGAATTACTCTACGCAAAAAACATAATCATAGAAGCAAAGCCCTTTGCATTAGGCGTTCGGGTGGAACATCCGCAATCGCTCATAGATTCCATACAATACAAGCGTGCGGAGCGGGGAGATTTTCTTCCGCCTTCTTCCTATAGTTTAGTTACACAAGCATGCGACCGTGGAGTTTTTTCGTTTTGCATGTGTCCCGGAGGAGTTATTGCTCCTGCTATGACGGATTTAAAAGAAACCGTTGTGAACGGATGGAGTTCGAGCAAGCGCAATGGACCTTTTGCTAATAGTGGAATAGTGGTGAGTATAGATACGGATAACTGGAAGCATTTATTGCAGAAACATGGCGCCTTAGCTGCGTTGGAATTTCAAAGACGGGTGGAGCAAAAAGCATTTGTTTCCACGGGCAGCATTCAGGCACCCGCCCAGCGCATGGAAGATTTCATTCAAAATAAAACGTCTGGTAATTTGCCACGCACTTCCTATCTGCCTGGAATTATCACTTCGGAACTGAAAACCATTTTGCCTTCTTTCATCACTCAAAGTCTGCGCGAAGCCTTAGTTGATTTTGGCAAGAAGATGAAAGGTTATCGAACTAACGAAGCAGTGCTGGTGGGTGTGGAGAGCCGCACTTCGAGTCCGGTGCGAATACCGAGGAGTAAGGAAACATTCAGGCATCCGCAAATCAGTAATTTGCTTCCTTGTGGCGAAGGAGCCGGTTATGCCGGTGGTATAGTCAGTGCCGCTATGGACGGAATAGCATGCGCGATTGCGGTATAAAATAGCCCGTGATTCAAACCGTGAGCTATTTTTTCATCTTCGCATCTGAATGAACAAGTCAATTCGTGCGCATCTTTTTCTTTTCATTGTCAATCTGTTTTACGGAGTGGGCTTTACGATTTCCAAAATGGTGATGCCTGAGTTTATTAAGCCATTCGGGTTTATTTTCATTCGTGTTTCTATTACTACTACATTATTTTTCATTCTACACCGATTCTGGATGGATGAAAAAATAGAGAAGAAAGACTTTCTACTGTTAATTGTTTGCGGCTTGTTTGGCGTAGTTATTAATCAGGAGATGTTCTTTGCAGGGCTGAGCATTACCACACCCATCAATGCTGCACTGATTATGATAATGACACCGATTCTGGTTTTCGTCATTTCATTTTTCCTGTCACATGAAAAAGCAACGTGGCAAAAAATACTCGGGCTTGTTCTGGGCTTAAGCGGTGCGCTCGTGATACTTGCGGGTAGAGGGTTCAGTTTTTCCGGCAAAACGTTGCTGGGTGATTTGTTCATTTTGATTAACGCAACCTCGTATGCTATCTATTTGGTGATAGTTCGGCCGCTAATGAAAAAATACCATCCACTTACCGTAGTAAAATGGGTTTTCTTTTTCGGATTGATTCCGGTTACTGTAATGGGCATTCAACAGTTCAACCAAATTGAATGGCATACGTTCTCTTTACAAACGTGGCTAGCAGTTGCTTTCATTATTATCTGCACTACTTTTCTTGCTTACCTTCTGAACATGCTTGCGTTGCGCGAAGTGCATTCGAGTGTGGTAGGTGCTTACATTTACCTGCAGCCGATTCTTGCCACCATCATTTCTGTTTCGCTTGGAAAAGATGAAATCACTTTTGAAAAAATTATTTCAGCAGTTTTAATCTTCAGCGGAGTTTATCTGGTTTCGTTTGCCGGCAACATCAAAATGTTCAACAAACCGAAAGAAGAACCGGATAGTGACGATATGATTCTGGAATAGAATTTTACATAAATCCTTTTGTTTGGGAAGGGCTAAAATTCAAGCTATCATTTTCAAATTATCAAATTAGTTTCGCCCCATGCTAAAATCAATGACCGGCTTTGGAAAGGCCAGCGGACAAATTGACGAACGAACGGTGAACGTTGAGATTAAATCACTCAACAGCCAGAAAGGTCTTGACCTGAGCATTAAACTGCCGAGCAAATACCGCGAGTATGAATATGCGCTACGCAATAAAGCTACCGGCACTTTACAACGCGGAAAAATCGATGTTTATATCACTCTGGAACATAATACAGCTTCAAGCGAATTGTCGTTAAACAGAGAACTGATAAAATCGTATTTCGAAGAATTTAAAGCCATTGCTGATGAGGTTGGTGCAAGTACTGAAAACCTTCTTCCCACTATTTTAAAGATGCCTGATGTAATTGGCGAAAGCCATGAAGAAGCAAGCGAGGATGAATTAAAACGTATTGAAGAAATCCTGTCAAAGGCAATTGCCGAAGTAGAGTCGTTTAGAATAAACGAGGGAAAATCTTTAGAAAAC
>CAIYOV010000233.1 GCA_903927935.1 uncultured Bacteroidota bacterium
AATTTTGAATTTTGAATTTGTAACAGCCAAATCAATCGCTTCAATTTCTCTTTTATAAAATTCTGTTTGCTGATATGGAGTTGTATCGAGGGGTTTGAAACAAATAATGATAAGAATCAACAGCAAAAAAATAACTGCAACAAGAACTCTTAGAATCTTTTTCATGACGTAAATTTCTATTTTTAAACCAAATAAAATTCATGTCAGCAATCCTCGACCGGTTTAAAAGTTTCCCGAAAGCAGCACCTTATATAGTATTAACCGAAACGGCCGAGCGTTTCAGTTTTTACGGAATGAAAGCGATCCTATCAACGTTTCTGATTTCGCAGTTTTTTAATCCTACTCAGAATCCTGCTTTAGCTGAAACTGCCGAAGCCCATTCGAATGAAGTAACACACTTGTTTGTTGCCCTTGTTTATCTGCTGTCTATTCTCGGAGGGATTCTTGCCGATTATTTTCTTGGCAGATACCGCACCATTTTATATCTCTCTATTGTGTATTGCATCGGTCATGCGTTCCTCGCCATGTTCGATACTAACTATCAATTATTTTATGCGGGCTTGTTATTGATTGCTGTTGGAGCCGGTGGAGTGAAACCTAACGTTTCGGTAATGGTAGGCGACCAGTTTGAAAACGAAAGCGATACTAACATTGCCAAACTTTACGACATCTTTTATTTCGGCATAAACGTAGGTGCATTCTTCTCAATGCTCATTACACCGGTGCTTAAAAATTCGCGTTACGGTGCGCCTCTTGCTTTTGGTGTGCCTGGTATTTTAATGTTTCTGGCACTCGTCACTTTTTACATCGGCAAAAGCAAATACAAAATCAAATTGCCGAAAGATACGCGCAACGAAGAAAAAATTTCATTCAAAGAAAAAGTTATGTCGGTTTGGAAAGTGCTCGTGGTGTTTTCGTTCATCCCGATCTTCTGGGCGTTGTATGACCAAAACGGAAGCGAGTGGGTAATACAGGCAGGTAAAATGGATTTGCATTTTATGGGTATTGAATGGCTGCAGGAACAAATTCAGGTAATTAACGCTTTACTGATTTTGATTTTGATACCGGTGTTCAGTTTCGGGGTTTATCCGCTGTTGGAGAAGATGGGTATTCGAGTAACAGCTCTTAGAAAATTCGGATGGGGACTGATTATGACTGTGGTTACGTTTATACTGATTGCATGGATTCAATCGCAGATTGACAAAGGCATTACCTTAACTATCGGCTGGCAACTGTTTGCTTATGTGCTGCTCACAGTTGCAGAGATTCTTGTTTCCATCACCGGTTTGGAATATGCTTTCTCGCAGGCACCTAAGAGCATGAAGAGTACCATCATGGCAATTTTCTTCTTTACTGTTTTTGTAGGAAATATTTTAGTGAGCTACATCAACAACAATATTCAGGCGGGTGGTTTCTTCAGTCATTATAAAGGGGCAAGTTACTTCTGGTTGTTCACCGGTATTATGGCGGTGAACTCCGTTCTTTACTACATCGCTATTTATCTTTTCAAAATAAAAGATACCGTTACCGTTGAGCAAATGAAGGATGAGCTGCACCAATAAGTAATTACATTACCAAATTCTATCTGCGCGATTATCTTCGCGCATCTTATAAACAGGAATATGATTCAACTCAAGAACGGAGTGTATGAAATAGGAGGAATTCCTGTTTCGCAATTAGTGGAAAAATACGATACGCCCTTGTATGTGTACGATACCGCGATTATGGAGCGACAATACATGGAATTGAAAAATGCTTTTTCAGGAGCAAATACCAAAATAAAGTTCGCCTGCAAGGCTTTGAACAACATTAATGTTTTAAAGTTTTTTAAAAATATAGGTGCCGGTTTAGATACCGTTTCAATTCAGGAAGTGTGGTTGGGTTTGCAGGCGGGGTTTGAACCGAAGGATATTATTTACACGCCTAACTGTGTTTCGTTAGAAGAAATTGAACTTGCGGTTAAGGAAGGTGTGCAGATAAACATCGACAACATTTCTATCCTCGAACAGTTCGGGCACAAGTATGGCTCTTCTATTCCGGTGTGTGTGCGGATTAATCCGCATGTTATGGCGGGTGGCAACATCAATATCTCTACCGGTCATATCGATTCGAAGTTCGGCATTTCGATTTACCAGATGCGCCATTTGGAGCGCGTAATTAAGAGCGAGAAAATTCGCGTGAACGGTTTGCACATGCATACCGGTTCAGATATTCTGGATGTAGATGTATTCCTCCGCGCGGCTGATATTCTTTTTGAAGTAACCGAGCATTTCCCCGATTTGGAGTTTATTGATTTCGGCAGCGGCTTTAAAGTTCCTTACAAGCCCGATGATTATTTTACAGACATCAACGAAGTGGGAACAAAGCTCACTGCCAAGTTCAACGAGTTTTGTAAGAGTTATGGCAGAGATTTGGAACTTTATTTTGAACCGGGAAAATTTTTGGTGAGCCAGAGCGGAACTTTTTTGGCGAAGGTGAATGTGATTAAGCAAACCACCGCTACTGTTTTTGTGGGTGTTGATTCGGGCATGAACCATTTGATTCGCCCGATGTTTTATAATTCGTATCACCACATGGTGAATGTTTCGAACCCCGAAGGCACACAGCGAATTTACACCGTGGTGGGTTACATCTGCGAGACAGATACTTTTGGCTGGGACAGAAAACTAAGTGAAGTGCGTGAGGGCGATATCATCGCGTTCCAGAATGCAGGTGCTTATGGATTTACCATGAGTTCGAATTACAATTCGCGTTTTCGTCCGGCTGAGGTTTTAATTCATAAGGGGAAAGATTACCTGATACGGAAGAGAGAAAATATGGAAGACCTTCTGAGAAATCAGATTGAGATTACAATTTGACGATGAGACGATTTGACAATTAGACAATTAGACAATTCAATGTCATGGTGAGCGGAGTCGAACCATATTCGCTTTATCCTTCGACTCCGCTCAGGATGACATGCTCTTATAATAAATGATTACTGAATCTTAAATACAAAACCACATGAAGAATTACCTGTTTCTCGTTTCCTGTTTCTTGTTTTTTGTTGGCACGGCCCAAACAAAAAAAACAATTTACGTGGCTGACCGTTTTATGGCTTGCGATAAGAAAGATTGCATGCAAGTGAAGGAGAAGAAGAAAGATGCGTGGCAAAATATTAAAGACACCATCATAGGATTAAACTATGAAGAAGGTTTTGAATACCGCGTCAAAGTGGTGGTGAGCGGCAGTAATAATTACAGCCTTGTGAAACTGCTCTCGAAAAAGAAAACCGGTTATAACCCTGCGGTAAAATTAGAAGGCAAGAAATGGGTGCTGTTTTCGATGTTTGACGGCAGCACTACTATGGGTTTAGGCGACAGCACCATTTTTATAACCATTGATGTAACCAACAGCCGCATAGGCGGACACGGGGTTTGCAACAAACTAAAAGGCGAACTGAAAGCCGAAGGCCGGAACATTTCGTTCAGCGATTTGAGTTTTACTAAAATGAAATGCGTTGACCAGGGCAACATTATGGAGAAGATTGTAACCAACCTGCTGGAAGTAACCGGCAGCTACCAGTTAAAAGGCGACAAACTGACGCTCTACTCTGCCAAGGGTTCGTATATGAATTTTAAGGAGCAGTAAAAAAATACTAATTGGTTAGCGATTACCCGCGCCACGGTTTGGAACCGTGCCACGGGTTTATAATTTTTGAGCATTATAAGATGACCAATGCGAAGTGCGAAGCTACTGACAGGTAGTGCGAAGGTATAGTTTGGTTGCGCGAGGATAATATTTGGTTAACGGAAGCTGCCAACTGATTCACAGAAGCTACCAATTGGTTCACGGAAGATAAATATGGGTTCACGGATGCTGCCGTATATTCCACCAAAGCTAAAGTTTAGTTTACAGAAGCTGATTATTGTGACTGCGAAGGTAAAGTTTATGAGTGCTAAGGGAGGAATTACGAGACCTAAGGAAGAGTTTATGGCAGAAATGGATGGATTATAAAGAAAAATGCCCTTAATTTGGGAAGAAATGAGGGGGTGATTAGTGAACAGATAAAGCTCTTGAGCGCCTGATGCAAGTGTTGGATGCAACGAAGGAAGTAGTTAGTAAACCGATAGAAGAATTCTTTTAACCAAAATAAGTTGTTATGAAAAAGATGACGAAAGGGGGGGCAGCGAAGTAAAGCCTGTGTGAATAGCAAGGAATTACTCAAACAACAATTATTACCAAAGGAACTCGTGAAAGCTTCGTATTTGCAGCGTAAAGCCCGACCGCCTGCTTTGAGGCGGTAACCCCAGCCTAATTTTCATTTGGAAATTATACTTATCGGAATATCTTTGCCGTCCAAAATTTTTAACCCTGCAATATTGCAGGATAAACCCAAAAGCAGAGAAACATGCTGACACAGTACGAAACAGTATTAATTCTCACTCCCGTGTTATCGGAAGATGACGCCAAGAAAAGCATCAGCAATTATGTTGAGCTTCTCAAGTCCAACGGAGCTGAGATTGTTCATGAAGAACATTGGGGGCTTAAAAACCTTCGTTACCAAATTGGTAAAAAAACAACCGGTATCTATCATTTGGTAGAATACCGCGGCACCGGCAAAGCCGTTGATGCATTAGAAGTTGCGTTTAGACGCGATGAAAATGTGTTGCGCTTTTTGACGATTAAGCTGGACAAATACGCCACCAAATACAATGATGACAAGCGTGCAGGTCTGGTAGGAAGAAACAAAAGAGTTAACACAACAAAAGAGGCAACCGTATGAGCACACAGAAACCAAACGACAGCATCAAGTATTTAACCGCTACCAAAATTGGCCTGGTTAAGAAGAAATACTGCCGCTTCAAAAAGAACGGTATCAAATACATCGATTATAAAGATCCTGAGTATTTATTGAAGTTCATCAACGAGCAGGGAAAAATTCTTCCCCGCAGATTGAGTGGTAACTCGCTTAAATATCAGCGCAAAATTTCGCAAGCCATTAAACGTGCGCGTCATATTGCCATTCTGCCTTACGTAGCAGATCTTTTGAAATAGAATGGTTAAACCAATTAAAGATTAAACAATGGAACTAATACTTATAAAAGATGTAGAGAAACTTGGCTACGCAGATGACGTGGTTAAAGTTCGTCCGGGCTTCGGATTAAACTACCTCATTCCTCAGGGATTTGCGGTAACTAAAAACGATGGCACCATGGCACAACTTGCCGGCAGAACTAAAGCGCGCGAAAAACGCGAAGCAAAACTGTTGGAGCAATTCAATGAAATTTCCGCACGCCTCACATCGGCCCCGCTTAATATTGCCGCTAAGGTTGGAACCACCGGAAAAATTTTCGGAAGTGTTTCTGCTTATCATGTAGCTGAAGCCATCAAGAACCAATTGCAGGTGGAAGTTGACCGCAGAAAGATTAACATCATAGAAGGTGAAGTAAAAAACCTGGGCACTTATACTGCTGAAGTAGGTTTGGGACAAAGCCATAAAGTGACGGTAACTTTTGAAGTAGTTGCTGAATAAAAAGGCAAATATTTCACAACAACATTTAATCCCTGTCGTTTATTGCGGCAGGGATTTTATTTTTACCTCAATAGGATATGATGCAGATAAATAAGATTTACAGGATGATTACAGGCAAGTTCTTTACCTTGTTTGTTGTCTGTTCTCTGCTGTCTGTTATCTGTGTCGCTCAGCTCAACTACGATTACACGGCCGGAAAATTTATGATTAAAGGTAAAGTGACTGACGTGCAAAGTAAAGAGGCTATTCCGCTGGCGAATTTGATTTTTGTAAAAAACGGAAAAGGAATTACCTGCGACAATGAAGGCAACTTTACGCTGTATGTCTACAAAACCGATACGCTTAAATTTTCTTCTACCGGCTACATCTCAAAAATGATTCACATCAGCGATATAGATTCAAGCAAGTATTACACCATGCAAATTCAGTTAATGCACGATTTTGTAAAACTGAAAGATGTAATCATTTATCCCTTCCATACTCGCGAAGAATTTATTGATGCTTTTATGGAAGCTAAGGATGTAAACAAAATTACCATTGCCGGAATTGCCCCTCCTAAATATTCAAACATTCCCCCTCGCGCAAAATTCTACAATCCCATTTCAATGTTATACGACCGGGTAAAAAAACGCAGAGCAGCTAATCCTGATTTTAAACCATAAGCGGTTACATCAATATTTCTATTTTTAATTTATGCTCGTAAAAACATTCGGCAGTGCGGTTTATGGAGTTGATGCAGCTACTATTACAGTGGAGGTAAGCGTTGAGACCGGTCAATATTTTTTTATGGTGGGGCTGCCGGATAACGCCATCAAAGAATCTTGGCACCGGATGGAAACAGCCATTAAGCATAATGGCTTTGAAATGCCACGCAGAAAAATTGTTATCAATCTTTCCCCTGCCGATGTTCGCAAAGAAGGAACCGCTTACGACCTTCCGGGTGCAATTGGCATTCTCGCGGCATCGCACCAAATTGAAACGACCCTACTAGATAAGTACATCATTATGGGAGAGTTGTCTTTGGATGGAACTATTCTTCCCATCAAAGGCGCATTGCCAATTGCAATACAAGCTCGCAAAGAAAAATTCAAAGGTTTTATTCTGCCAAAACAAAATGCGCGCGAAGCCGCCATTGTAAATAACATAGAAGTTATCGGAGTAGAAACTTTGCGTGAAGTGATTGATTTTTTAGAGGGAAGAGAAAAAATTGAACCGACTGTAGTTGATACACGCGCTGAATTCGAGAACAACATTCTGAAAAGCGAATTCGATTTTTCAGATGTAAAAGGTCAGGAAAATATTAAGCGTGCTTTAGAAATAGCAGCAGCAGGCGGACATAATGTAATTCTCATCGGACCACCGGGCGCGGGCAAAACTATGCTGGCAAAAAGATTTCCAACTATTCTTCCTCCGCTTAGTTTGAATGAAGCATTGGAGACTACAAAGATTCATTCGGTGGCAGGAAAACTTGGGAAAAATTCTTCCCTCATTTATCAGCGTCCTTTCCGTGCGCCCCATCATACAATTTCTGACGCAGGTTTGGTTGGAGGCGGAAGTAATCCTCAACCGGGAGAAATTTCAATGGCGCATAACGGAGTTTTGTTTTTAGATGAGTTGCCTGAATTTAAACGCACTGTGCTGGAAGTAATGCGTCAGCCAATGGAAGAAAGACAAGTGACAATTTCCCGCTCCAAGGTTTCGATTACTTATCCGGCTTCGTTTATGCTGGTGGCAAGTATGAATCCCTGCCCGTGCGGATATTATAACCATCCGGAAAAAGAATGTGTTTGTGCTCCGGGTGTAGTTCAGAAATATCTGAATAAAATTTCGGGACCATTGATGGATAGAATTGACCTGCACGTGGAAGTAACACCGGTTGCTTTTAATGAACTTTCAAGCACCAAAAAATTTGAAACGAGCGAAAGTATACGTGAGCGTGTGATAAGTGCGCGCGCCATTCAGGCAAAACGCTTTGCCGGAAAAGAAAATTTATACGCCAACGCACAAATGGAGCCGCAGATGGTGGAAGAAATATGCACTATTACCGATGCGGGTAAAAATCTATTGAACCGTGCCATGCAAAAATTAAATCTTTCGGCACGAGCCTACAACCGAATAATAAAAGTTTCACGGACCATTGCCGACCTTGCCGGCACCGATGAAATAAAAACCGAACATCTTGCCGAGGCAATCCAGTTCAGAAGTTTAGACAGAGAAGACTGGGCGATGTAACTGTTTATTACAAAGCATCCTTTCCGTGACAGTTCTTAAATTTCTTTCCGCTTCCGCATGGACAAGGATCATTGCGACCTGTTTTGTCACCCACACGAATCGGCTCAGGTTTCTTTTCTTCCTGCTGTGGTTGATGATGTTGTCCGTTATCCGGATTGGCACCGGTCATCATTTCTCCTCTACCAACCTGAATTTTTCTGGCGTACGCTTTTTGTTTTTCGTGTTCAGCATTACGTACTTGGTCGGCATCAGACTGAGGAACTTGTCCTTTGAAAAGGAATGAAGAAATTTCACGGTTCACCCCTCCTATCATTTCAGAGAATAAATTGAATGCTTCTTTCTTGTAAATAACAATCGGGTCTTTCTGTTCGTATGAAGCGAGTTGAACTTCCTGTTTCAAATCATCCACCGCACGCAGGTGATGCTTCCAAGCTTCATCAATCAACGAAAGTGTGACCGCTTTTTCAAAATACGAAGCCAGGTTTTTACCTTCTGTTGTCAAGGCATCCTGTAAATCAATTAAAATATTCAATCCTTTCTTTCCATCTGTAAACGGTACAGCAACTCTGTTCACAGAATCGCCCCTGGTTTGATGAATACTCTTCAGCACCGGCATTATTGAGCGAGTTGTGTTTTCGATTTTTCGTTTGTAAAGTTCCTTTGCTTCGCTAAATAATTTTTCAGTAAGAGTTTGAATATTTGAGTTCCCTAATTCCTCTTGGGAAATCGAAGTATCTAAAGAGAAATAGCGAATCACATCAAGTTTAAAATTTTCATACCCGCCACCATCAAGTGCGGTAGCAACCAACTCTTCGCACAAATCATAGAAACTGTTATTGATGTCAAGCGAAAGTTGCTCTCCGAACAAAGCGTGTTTACGCTTTGAATAAATCACTTCACGCTGACGGTTCATTACATCATCATATTCCAGCAAGCGTTTACGAATACCGAAGTTGTTTTCTTCCACTTTCTTCTGAGCGCGCTCGATTGATTTAGTAATCATCGAATGCTGAATCATTTCGCCCTCTTTCAGGCCAATTTTGTCCATGATTCCGGTAATACGGTCGGAACCAAACAAACGCATTAAATCGTCTTCCAAAGAAACAAAGAACTGAGAAGAACCCGGATCTCCCTGACGACCTGAACGTCCGCGTAACTGGCGGTCGACTCGTCGTGACTCGTGGCGTTCGGTACCAATAATGGCCAAACCTCCCAATTCTTTCACTTCAGGAGTTAATTTGATGTCGGTACCACGACCTGCCATATTGGTAGCAATGGTTACC
>CAIYOV010000234.1 GCA_903927935.1 uncultured Bacteroidota bacterium
TTGGCAGTTGGCAGTTAGCAGTTGAAATAAAAAAGTCATCAATCAATCTACCGGTAATATCAAATACTTTTAATTTACTTCCGACTAATTCGTTGCTGATTGCCAATTGTAAATTGCCAACTGAACTTGGATTTGGATAAATTGTAACCTGTAATTCGTCAACTGTCAAATCATTTACAGAAGAAATGCCAACTGCATTTATTACTCCCACTGCATCTAAATCAAAACCACTCGAAGGAAAAGGAGTCGGATACGGGTCGTTTATTTTATGACCATATTGATCTTGCGTAGAATATTGACTATTGATTGAACCAACCACATCAATCAGACGGACGTGTGTAATATTGTTTACATCCAAACCAATTTCGCTTTTCAATTCATCTAAATCGAAAGGGGTTCCGTAACCAAAAACATATTTACCCGCGAGATTATTTATCTTCGAACAATCAACACCGGTCATTGGTATTTGCAAAGTGTCCTGAATGTTTGAAGTAACCGGAAAGCGAATGAAATTATTCCCATCGCTACTGACTTCTACAAATGCGAATTCAAGAAATGCTAAAGGGTTTGTTATATAAAATCCATTTTCAAAAATCGCAAAATCAAAACCCGGCCCGTTGTAAATTGGGCTTTGAAAAGTAAGTGTTGCAATTCCACTGTCACCTAAACTCACTATTCCGTTTTGTCCTGCCTTTCCAGTTGCAGAATTTTCATCACCTACACTCGCATAACCTGAATCAGGAGCGGCAATATCCATGTAGCCACGTTGAATTACACAACCATTGGCCCATTCAACAAACACAGAAGTATCTTTTGGAATAGCTGTGCTGCCTTGATAATCTGCTGCAGGTGCAAATTGCGCGCTCGTTGAGTAAACGAGTATCAAAAAGAAAAAGAGTAAAATGTTTCTCAAAGAATTCATGCAATAAAAGAGATGTCATCTTTCAGAAAGATGGCATCTCTTATTTTTAAATTATTGTTTCACAATTTTCTTTATAGAAGTTCCTTTGTCTAAACTAATCTTCACAAAATAAAGTCCATTCGACAAGTATTGAGTATTGAGTGTTGCATATTGCGATTCAATTTTCTCTGTACTCATTATTTTCCCTGACAAATCATAAACCGACAATTCACTTCCAACCCAGTTTTCATTAATTACTATATGAGTTTCATTTCCCGAAAATGGATTTGGATAAACTCTAAACTGTAACCCCTCAGCTACAAGTTCTTCAACGGAAGTAATACCGGTTATGGTTACAATCAGTTCTTCAGTGGAACAAATATTTGCTCCTTTACATACGGTATATAATAGCGTATCTGTTGCTACAATACCCACAGCAGGAGTGTAATAAATTTTGTTACCAATAACACTATCAGCAGCACCGGGAATTAGTGGGGTACCAATCAGTGTAACTATTAGTGAAGTATCATTACTACTTCCTAAAACATTAATTAGAGTATCGTTCAAGTAGTTGGTTGTGCAGAAAGAAGTTGGAATAGCTGTAAAATTATCCATCGCGAAATAGGCCGGTGTATTCATGTAACCAAACGTGGTATCAGATGAAGAAAGATTGAAAAGAATACTGTCAACATCACCAAGCAATTGCAAATCGACCCATGTCCAATCATGGATAATATAATCTTGCGTACTATCGGCTGAACGAAAATCGGCTAGGAAAAAATCGACTGTTTGTTGCTTCAGTGCTCCGTTCTTCCAGCCCAAAACACGGAGAAGAAACCAATCTTGGTCGGTCCCAGTTGTTCCGCCAAATTTTTTGGCAAATGCATCACCAGTCACCATGCTACGATATGCGTAAGTCGTATTCGTTACATAAAAACCTTTCACTGATTTTTGCGAAGCAATTCCGTTCAAACGAACCTTTGTATTTCCGTAATCGTACGCAACAGCATAGTTAGCTGAACCGTTATATCCGCTTGTAGTAATTGCAGAATACTGATTGCTGTAACCTGCCGTAATACTATCTTTTCTGTTAGTGTAAACAAGGCCGCTCCACGAATGAAACGCAGTATCGTAATCGTTAGCAAAACTGGCATTGCCACTAGTAAATCCTCCGCTTAAATCAGAGCCATCCCAAAATGTATCGATGGCAAGAGTAAGGTTTTCGAATGTTGAAACGGTTTGAGAGAAAATATTTGTGGCGAAAAACGCGGCACATAGTAGCATGTTGAATTTCTTCATGGCTGAATTGTTTTTAGTAGTTTAAAAAATGTTCAGCTACGAAAATTGAGATTGAAAATTGAAACTGTGCATTGTTTCAGCTCTCAGCCTTTCTTCCCGAAAGCTTTTGAATTTGTTTGTAAAGGCAGGTCTTCTGGTTTTGCTCTGTTTCTATCGCCTTCCCGACTTTTACATCAGTGGCTTTGTGAGATAGAAACTTTGAAAGAGCTTACAGCAGCGGGAACTACTCAGGATTTTCACCTGATTCCCTATTATGGTTATTCGTTGTAACACGACTTCACCACCTTTAGCGTTCGCAAATAAAATCTTTTTATTTTCAAACCGGCAAAAATATTTTTCACGTTCTACGTTTCAGCATTAATGAAATACCTCATCGCGTTTTTCTGTATATCGGCTTTACTCTTTGTTTCATCATGCCAAAAATGTTACGAATGCAAACAGCATTGCGCCTATTGCGAGGCAAGTAATGGGGTACGTTATAAAATATGTGCCACAAAAGATGTAAATCATCTTTCAGTCGATTCAACACTAACAGCTTTTAGAAGTGCGGGTTATTCTTGCAATTTGTTGAATGATGACAGAAGTGTATGTGATCAATCCAATAAAATTAATTCTGCAGTAAATTATTATTACAAAGAAGACTACTACTGTAACTCGAAATAGAATTCATTGAATGCCAATAAACTACCAAACCCGTTTATAGGTGGGCGGTCCCATTATCGGTTCACCGTCAATGAAAAAACGAACCTGGTCGCTTCCTTTAATAAAAATTTTCCCATCACGAACATCGACGCCCGGTTGCTGACTCAATACATCGTTTAATGATTGGGTTGGCTGATTGTTCGAACTGTTGGAAAGTTTAATATCGCTGGATGTTACATTGCTGAAAACATTTTCCTCTGTCTTTAATACCACTTTAGGAGGAAGGTTATAATTGGTGCTTACTGCAAAATTTATTTCGGCTGTATAACCATCATAAACCTTTATATCTTTCATTACAAAAGTACGGTTATTGAAAATTATACGCATTTGATATTTACCGGTGGGGAGGTGATTAGCATAGTAATGACCGTATTCATTGGCGGTTACTTCCATCTTGTCCATTCGGTTTTCGAAAACTACTTCTGCATATGCTAGGGGTTGTTTTGTTTCCTGCACGCTCACCTGTCCTATAACTTGCCCCATAGAAACAGCATATGTATTAGGAGCTGTTACACAGAAAAAGAGAAAAACCAAAAAAGAAAAGAAGGAGGTCTTCATAGCTTTTGATTTTACGTATTAAAGATACGGAATAATTTTCTACACCTGCCAAAAACGTTTATTCAAGAGCCAAATTTTACACTATCATTACAAAACTAATACCTGGGTAATTCATTTTATTAATTGTATGACCAAGTTTCTTCCCATTTTTCCTCTCAACATTATTGCATATCCAGGCCAACTTTTGAATCTGCACATTTTTGAACCACGCTATAAACAGTTAATACAGGAATGTAAAGACGAAGGAAAAACTTTTGGTATTCCTTCGGTATTTAAAGAAACATTAAATGAATACGGTACTGAAATGGAACTGCTTGAAATTTCGAAAACGGATGAAACCGGTGAAATGGATATTAAAACAAAAGGCATAAAAGTGTTCCGCATTATAGAGATGCTCCGTGAAGTACCTAATAAACTTTATTCGGCAGCTATAGTATATGAAGCAACCCAATTACCACCAGATACAGAAAAACCAAACCCAACTTTAGTTGATTTAATTAACAAGTTGCACCAGCTATTAGGAACAAATTTTAAAGTGGAAGACAGGTATGAAAATCCACTATCCTATGACTTAATACAATATGCCGCATTATCGCCTGAAGACCAATACCGTTTGTTAATAGCTACTTCCGAAAAAGCAAGGCAATGGTTTATGATTGAACATTTGCAAAAATTGATACCTTCCGTTGAGCAAACAGAAAAAGTAAAAATGAAAATTCAGCTGAATGGTCACTTTAGAAAAGAAGTTCCTCCAAAGTTTTGAACCCTTTTTACAAAAAAATACGTAATATTATATTGGCGTTATTGATACCCAGAGCAAATAATGGATAAAATACTTTCTTCAATTCTTGTTTTTCTTGGTTCCATTGTAAAATTTTCAATGGGTTCACTAACAGCTATAGCTGCCAACTTAGGGTTAGGCGGTTCACTTGCAAATATTATTGGAGGCATCATCGGTATTGTTCTTTTTACTTACCTCGGCAGTTATATACAGGATTATTTAGTTAAGAAATTTCCGAACAGATTCGGAAGACGGTTTACTTCTTCCAACCGGTTCTTAGTTCGCATTAAGCAAAAGTTCGGATTAGGCGGTATAGCAGCACTTACACCTATTATACTTTCAATACCGGTCGGAGTTTTATTTGCTCTCGCTCTTACACACGATAAAAAGAAGATTATGATTTCGATGTTGATGTCTTTGTTCTTTTGGGCAACGGTACTTTTCCTTCCTTATTTTCTTTTTAATATTAACGTAGTAGATATTATTACCAGATGGTTTGAATAATATCTGTGAACAAAATTATTTCTACATTTCCTAAGAAGAATTTAAATCATTCTATTATTTCGGTTTATATTATTGATATAAAGTAACCTAGCTAAGTAAAAGCAAAAGTCATTCATTACATTTCCACTATTTTGCCATAAAGAATCATGGCACTTTAATAACTTCATACCAAGCAACGATTAATACAAAATAAAAAAGGGCTCTCGAATGAGAGCCCTTTCAATTTATCATACTTAATTATTACTTGTGTGTAATGGTTAGGTGCTTTACAGTGCTAGCTTTTTCGCTTTGTATTTTTACCATGTAAACTCCGCTTGATGCTGATGAAAGATCTATTTCCATGTTAGTAGTTCCCGCTTTATATTTTACAGGGCTTACAACAGTTTCCCCAAGAATATTGTAAACAGATACAGTTAATTCAGGTGTAACGTTTCCTTCGAGAGTAATAAATACTTTTCCATTAGAAGGATTCGGGAACATAGAAATTTGCTGCGCCAATTCAGGCTCGTTAATTCCTACACCCGTTATAGTTACATCTTTACAAACTGCTGATGAACTTCCAAAACTATTTGTTGCTGTAAGACAAACATGGAAAGTACCATTTGTTGCATATGTTTTAATAGGGTTTTTTGCTATCGAACCGCTTCCATCACCAAAACTCCATACCCATGAAGTTGGCATATTAGCTGATAAATCCTGGAACTGCGCCTTATATGGATATTGAGGGAAACTCCAAGTAAAGTCTGCAACCGGAGTTGCACCTACAATCACCGTACGAACTACTGTATCACTGTTCCCTGCAGCATCAGTTGCAATATATAGAACCGTATAAACGCCCACGTGAGCAGTATCTGGACTGTTTTGAATTACCGGAATAATATTTCCGTCTGTGCAATCAAAAGCAGTTGCTCCGTCTTCCGTATAATGTGTATTCAACAGAATAGTTACTGTATCAGCTCCATTCAATGTAATAGAAGGAGCAACCTGATCTAATGGTTGTGCAAAGTCAGTTGAAGGAATATTGATATTATTAATATACCAGAATCCAGCAGGCTGCTCTGACGAGCCGAGACCGGTTGAAGGGTCATGGTTGTAATCAACCTGAGTAAGAACCAAAGGAACATTATACACGTTTCCATTTTTCAGGCAGGTTTGACCTACCGTAGGGTAAATAGCACCTCCAAATACGCCTCCGGCTGTATTGGTTGTTTCACCTCCCCAAAGACTATCACCTTCAGTAAAGTTGTAGAGAGGAGTTATATTGCCTGCTACTACATCAATAGCTCTTCCGAATAAATTAGGAATATCATTATCAGTTGCGCCTAAAAAAACGGCATCCGATTCAGCCCAGAAGAAGAAAAGCTTATGAGCATCTGCCGAACGTGAAATAAGCGGACGGTTATCCATAGTTTGTGCCGGATTATCGTTGGTAAATGTTCCTCTTAATGTATTTATATCTGCTAAGTGAATCCCTTTCCAGTTACAACCTGAAATTGCTGCAGCATCATAGGTAATGTCCCACACACCGTAACCGGCTGCCTGAATAGAATATTGAGTTCCGCTTCCAATAATAGTAAGCAAGTGCGGGTTACCGTTTACATCAACACTTAAGTCAGCATCAAAAGAGGTAGTAGGATTCATGGTAGCAGGGTCTCCATTTACAAGAACTGGGCTTAAACTGCTCACAATTCCCTGAACACCGTTGATGTCAACCGGTATGGCACTAGACCAGTTTGCTCCTCCATCAGTAGTTTTCCAGAAAATGGGGTCATAAGTACTGTCTGCATCTATTGAAATATCACCTAAAACAGCAGCCCAACCATATTGACCTGTTGGATCGAAAGCAATATTAAAGGAAGTCGCTGCCGAATAAGCCGCTCCTCCGTTATCAAAGCTGGCAAATGTTTGAGGCAGGGTAGTGCTTGTCCAGGTAACATCTTTTGTAACTGTGTTCCAAACGCCTTTCTGAATAATGATTCCACTTGAAATAGCATCAGAACCTGATGTGAAAGTTCCGGAATAAGCTGCATTTACATTCCAGAATACTCCAGGAGCGCCTTTACACATACCAGCAGCAATAGCGACGTGTTTATTATTTACAGGGTCGATATGAACATTGAATGAAGCAGTATCTCCGCTAAGTTTTCCTCTTCCGCGCATTTGACCGCACCAAGTGTTGCCATCGTGCCATGTTCCCGAGTAAACCAGGTAAGCACTGTCAACAAATGTATTTCCGGCTGGGTTAAAAATTACTGCCTGCGGAAAACGACCATTCACAGATACATTATCAATAGAAGCATCATTTGTTATTGGACCTAAATCAGTAGTCCAACTGGTTCCTCTGTTTTTAGAAACATCAAAACGGTACTGAGCCACGTTTGAACCCGGTAAAAGAAAAGGGTCATTACGATGGATAAAAGTTACCGCGTTTAAAGCATCATCCACATCAATCTGATTACAGGTTCCTTCGATGATGCTCAATAGGTTACCGGCACTTCCTATTCTTTGTGAATGAAGAATAGAAGTAAGTGCTCTTGCCGCTCGATGCTGATGTTGGGGTGGTGCAGATGCATGGTTGGTCTGCATCACTACCGGCTTTTCGACTAAAGTGGTTACAGATTTGTTATCGCGGTGCGCCAGTTGCTGGGCATTTACGAACAAACCAGTTGCCAACAGAGATAATAACAGTAAATAATTTCTCATTTTGATTGGTGGTTTTTGATTTATAATTTTTAGAATCGGACGCCAAATGTAACCGAATTTTCGAATCGGCATTAAGTGATGGTTATTTTATTTGTCACAGAATTGTAAAATTTTCGAATTGACTAAGGAGTCAACACTTTTCTCCAGTGCAGTCAGGGTTTCGGGTGTTTGCCAACGCTTGTCGATAATAGTTTTTTGCTGGTCCTCGTTACTAAAAAAAAGAATACACGAAGGAAGGTCGGTGGGCGTTTTTTTATCTTCAGGATATTGATTAGACATTTTAAAGAATCCCGAATTATTAAACCTGTCTTTCACTTCTGTAATTTCATATTTTGAAAGAACTCTGTAAAAGCAACCGCTGGTATCAGTGAACTGTTTAGCATTATATATAAGGAGACCGTTCTCATACAAATTTATAGTGTATACGGGGCAACGACCATAACATGGGGTGCGTTCCATACTTAAAATAAGCCTTCCGTTTTTTTCGGGATGCTTTACATCGGGCTTAGTGGTGGTACACGAAGCAATGGTTGTTAGTAGAAGAAGTAATAAACAGGTTGCTCGGTTCATGGTGTAAATAAATTGAAATTTATTTTACTGCCTACTACTGGTTCGAGCGTCTCCGCTCGGATCTTTCCCCGCACGACCGGACGCTGCGAGTGGGCTTAACAAAGTGCGCTGTTCTTTTCGGCAAATACGGGGTTTTCTATAAAAATTCCGAGTCGTTCATGCTCATTTGGCTCTGTAAGTATAAAAACGTGCTTGGTTAATGAATGATTTTAAGCTGGTTGACATAAAAAATGGACTTAAAACAGCAAAAAACACAGATTTTGTTCTAAAAAACAAATATTCCATTTCAAAAAATGGGTTGTCAAAATAAAAAAA
>CAIYOV010000235.1 GCA_903927935.1 uncultured Bacteroidota bacterium
GTATGGTATAAAAATCACCAATGCCGAAGAAGGCAAAAAAGCGATGAAATCGGTGAAAACCCTGACTGAAGATACCTTCAATAACAACATCGTTATACGCAAGGCAATGTATACCGTAAAAGGACTTATCATCGAAGAAGGAAAAGGCGCTCTGGCCGATGCCAACATTGAATTGATCGAGGTGTTCCCAAATGGCATGGAAAAAACAGCTTACTACATGAAAAGCGATCCAAACTATTACTTTGATGTAGATATGAATAAGAAGTACAAACTGGTAGTTCGTAAGGATGGCTATTTTACAAAAACAGTTGAACTGAGCACTTCAGGTCTTGGAACTATCGATACTATCCATAAAGATATTACGATTGCAAAACTTGAGTTGAACAAAACCTATACGCTTCAAAACGTATTATATGAGTTTGGTAAATCAACACTTACCGAAAACTCAAAAGCTGTATTGGATAACTTATATCAGATTCTGGTTGAGAACCCTGCCTTCATTATTGAGTTGAGTTCACACACCGATGCCATTGGTTCCGATGGAGCCAATATGAAACTGTCTCAGGCACGTGCTGAAAGTTGTGTAAGCTACTTAATTAGCAAAGGAATTACTAAAGACAGAATGGTAGCGAAAGGTTATGGCGAAAGTATGCCTAAGGTTCCAAACACTACAGATGACGGCAAAGATGATCCTGCAGGAAGAGCAATTAACCGCAGAACTGAATTTAAGATTACCGGAATTAAGAAAGCACAATAGCATTTCTCTAGTCAAAGCAAAAGAGGCGCGAATTAATTCGCGCCTCTTTTGCTTTATGACTTTCCGGGTCTATTCCACTGTAACATACGGTTCCATCTTTTTATAGATACTGTCATTAATCACAATTATCTTTTTTAAATCGTTTACCGTTTTAAAACTCCCATGTTGTTTGCGATAAGCATCAATCACCTTTGCATAAGCATAATTAATATAAGGATGAGTGCCCATCGTTTTAAAATCAGCTGTGTTGATGTTGATTTTAGCGACAGCAATTTCATTTACCACAAACCGGTCTTTTAAACGCTGATATGTACTGTCCGGAAAATTCCAAACCTCTCTTATTTGTTCTGGAGAAATAAAACCACCCAGCCGGTTCCGGTATTTAATTATCCGGCTTGCAAGCGTAGGACCAATGCCTCTTTGCTGCTCAAATAACGATGAATCAGCTGTGTTTATATCAACTACATATTTTTTTATTTTTTCCGGATAAACCGTTTTAGGATATTCCTTTTTCGGAAAATCATTCGGGTCAATTTTTATATAAGCAGCAAGTCTTTTGTAGTTTTCTTCACCCACCACAAAAACACTTTTCAAATCTTCTGGCTTGTAAAACTTAAATCCTTTCGCTTTCAGTTTCTCAATGCTCTCAGCTTGTTTTTCACTAAACCCGAGTTTCTTCCATTCAGCAACACCTACTTTATTCGGGTCAAAATCAAAATATTGAATTTCTCTTTTCTCCTTCTTCTTAAATTGCGAACTCAAATCAACGTTAGCGTATGGGTTAAAATTCCGCGGAAAAGAATCATCCAGAGTATCAGCTAAAGCAAGGCGCTTCCGTTCGTTGTATTCAGCGATAAAAGCATCTATTTCTTTTTCATATTTCGAATCATCAATATGCTCAACCGGTTTAAAGTAGAAGTAAACAGATGGCATGATGAATGTCAAAACGCAAAGTGAAACCAAGGCGATAATTCCATTCTTTTCGCCTTGTGTGAAAGTGAAATATTGTTCCAGCCATTTCCACATAACTGAAAAATAAAAAAGTCCCTTCAAAAAATGAAGGGACTTTATATTTTGCCTTTAATTCCCCTTTAGGGAATTTAGGGAGGATTAGTTTGCTCTTTCTTCCAGAGTCTTCAACAAACCGGCAATTTTTTGAGCCGATGAACCTTGAAGCGCGCTGATAACATTGCGGGCAGGTGACTGAAGCAATCCAATAATATCGCCAATCAATTCCGACTTGCTCTTCAATGCAGCAAGCACAGAAATCTGGTTATCGCCAATAAAGATATCGCTGTCAATGTAAGCGCCTTTCAAAACTGGCTTATCATTTCCCTTTCTGAATTCTTTCAAAACTTTTGCAGCAGATGCTCCATCGGTCGAAAACATCACACCGGTTGGTCCGTTCAGTAATGGGTAAAGTGCTTCGTAGTTTCCTTCCACTTGCTCAAGAGCTTTGCGGATAAGCGTATTCTTCGAAACGCGATATTCAATGCCCGAGTTAAAACACAATCTGCGGAACTTGTTTATTTTTTCAACAGTAAGGGTAGACGAATCGGTGATGTAGAAGTATGTTGAGTTGCCGAACTTTTCTTTCAGTTCTGCAATTTCCTGGTTCTTTTTATTCTTTTCCATTTTATAGCTTAATTATAAAGTGATTCAATTAGTTTAATCCGTCCACTGTCTTGTAATCAACATTAATTCCGGGGCTCATTGTAGAAGCCATGCTGATTCCTTTGAAATAAATTCCTTTAGCAGTGGCAGGTTTCATTTTCGAAAGCGTTTGAAGCAAAGCTTCAGCATTCTGGTTAATCTGCTCAGAACTGAACGATACACGGCCTACCGAAGTATGAACGATTCCAAACTTATCTACCTTAAATGCAATTTTACCTTTCTTCACTTCTCCTACTGCCTTACCAACTTCTGGTGTAACAGTTCCCGACTTAGGATTCGGCATTAAATTGCGGGGTCCTAACACTTTACCTATTTTCGCAATCTTGGCCATTACGTTTGGCGAAGCAATTACTACATCAAAATCCATCCATCCGCCTTCAATTTTCTGAACAAACTCATCAAGGCCTACATAATCGGCTCCTGCTGCTTTTGCCTCTGCTTCTTTATCCGGAGTGGTAAGCACCAAAACTCTTTTGGTTTTACCGGTTCCGTGAGGAAGCGCAGTGGTACCGCGGATAGCCTGGTCGGCTTTCTTAGGGTCAACACCTAATTGAATGTGTAAATCAACCGATGCATCAAATTTGCAGGTGGTTGTTTCTTTCACCAGCTTCGAAGCATCGGTGAGTGAGTAGAGCTTATTCGCGTCTACTTTGCCTTGTACGGCCTTTCTTTTTTTGGTAAGTTTCATTGTTTTAATTTTTTGAGGTCAGCCGGAGCAATGAACTCCTCCCTCGTTAGTAAATATAAATGTTGAATTCCGATGATTAATATCCCTCAACGTTAAATCCCGCGCTTTTAGCAGAACCTGCAACCATGCTCATAGCCGATTCAATAGTGAAACAGTTTAAGTCCGGCATTTTTTCTTCAGCAATTTTGCGGATAACGTCTTTGCTTACAGTTCCTACCTTTTTACGGTTAGGCTCAGCAGATCCCAATTGTTTTTTTGTAAGCTCCATTAAAATCGCGTGAGCCGGTGGAGTTTTGATAATGAAATCAAAACTCTTGTCCTTATAAACGGTAATTACACACGGAAGAATTTTTCCTTGCTTATCCTGCGTTTGCGCATTAAAGCGTTTACAGAACTCCATAATGTTCACCCCCTTCGAACCTAAAGCGGGACCAATTGGTGGTGCTGGATTTGCTTGTCCGCCCTTAACCTGTAA
>CAIYOV010000236.1 GCA_903927935.1 uncultured Bacteroidota bacterium
AGTTCAATCAGCACTCCCCGCTTCCTATTCTAATACATCCAAAAACCACACTCAAAAGCCTTATCTTATCCAAAACTAGGTGCTTTTTACGCAATTTTTAGGGTTTCTATTAAAAATCTTTCGAAATAAAAGGAAATCCTTGTTTTTAACAAACAAAAAAGGCAACAACCAAAAAAGCAACCCGTTCAAATAACAACTAATATTAGATTTTAATTAATATTTTGTATTGACATATATCGATAATAATATTATTTTGAATATTAAATTTAACAGTTTTATGAAAAGAAATCTCTTACTCAATCTTGCGGTAGTTCTATTCTGTACTCAAACCTTCGCTCAAAACGTAGGTATTGGAACCAATACACCTGCAAGCAAAATTACAGTTAGTGGTAATTTTTCAGTAGGGTCTTCCTATACTAATACAGCCGCACCTGCTAATGGAGTCATAATTGAAGGTAAGGTAGGCATAGGTACATCATCCCCCGATGCCAGCGCAGCGCTGGATATATCTTCTACTACCAAGGGTATTCTTATGCCCAGGTTAACAAGTGCTCAACGAAACGCTATTTCAACTCCCGCAACTGGGTTAGTGGTTTACGATACAGACCTTAAAGCATACTATTATTATGATGGAGCAGCCTGGAATGGAATTGATGGAGATAAGTGGATAACCGGCACTACAACACCTGCAGCAGGTTTAGGAAATGTAAATGACCTTTATTTAAATACTTCTACCAGCGAATATCATTTAAAAACAGATCCAGCAACTTGGGCTCTGCTCGGCAGTTTGAAGGGGGCAACAGGGGCTACTGGCATTCCTGGCTCCACAGGACCACAGGGGCCTGCCGGAACCAATGGACACAACGGAAACGATGGGAATAACGGAACGAATGGCAATCCCGGTCCAACAGGTCCTACAGGTTCTGCAGGTTCTATCGGTGTCACTGGAGCACAAGGCCCTGTGGGCGCAACTGGTCCTATCGGTCTGACAGGTGCTACAGGTGCTACTGGACCACAAGGTCCAACCGGAAATAATGGTATCAATGGTACCGTTGGTGCTACTGGACCAACTGGCCCTGCAGGGCAGGACGGTATAAACGGGACGGCTGGATCGAACGGAACTAATGGAACCCCGGGACCTACGGGACCAACTGGTTTTTTAAGTGCAGGTACTGTAGCCGGCAATACTCCATATTGGAACGGCACCTCGTGGGTAGTTAACTCCAGCAATATTTCAAATAACGGAGGTAATATCGGTATAGGCACAGCTTCTCCTTCAACAAAACTGCATGTGCTTGGCGATATGATGGTAGGCAACGGAACAAATACTTATTTTTCTACCCCTGCCGGTGAAGGTGCAATTACGCTGAATGGAAGTACCCCCGGAGCTATGTTCCGGATGGTTGCTAATGATGGGTCAGGCACATTTAACCAATATCAAAATGCATATTTCGATGGCTCTGGTTGGAAATATAATGCTAGCGCTCAGGCTACTAAATTTACCAGTTCTGGTGGCACATTTGCTTTACAAGTGGCACCAAGTGGTGCAGCCGGCAATAACATTAGTTGGACAAACGGTATATTTATTGATAATAGCGGAAAAGTGGGCGTTGGAACAAATGCACCTAACGCTTCAGCTATTTTGGAACTTAGTTCAACTACTCAGGGCTTTTTACCTCCGCGTATGTCAACCCGTCCTTCTTCTCCGGCTACTGGTTTGATAATTTATAATTCAACCAATGGTTGTTTAGAGTTTTACAGCAGTGGGTGGCAAACCATTTCCTGCGGTTGTACCGTAGCACCGGGCATTCCCGGAACAATTACCGGAAACAGCACTCTTCTTTGTTCAGGTGATGTGCAAGTTTATTCTATAACGCCAATAGCGGGTGCTACACTCTATAATTGGACAGTTACAGGTACAGGTGCTTCAATTGCCGGTGGAAGCACTACCCTACAAACAGCATCACCTTCTATATCTGCTACTATCGGTACTACTGCAGGTGCTGTAACAGTTAGTTCTCAAAACAGCTGCGGTACCAGTGCTGGGTCTTCATCTCTCACATTAGCCTTGACTCCAACACCAGGTACGCCAACAACACCTGTAGCAGGCACTTCTACAATAGTTTGTGCAGGACAAACTGGAATTACACTTAGTACTAACACCCCTACAAACGCTTACTCCTATATATGGACATTACCAGTTGGGGCCATTGTAACCAGCCCTGCTGGTGTAACCGTTAATGCTAGTGGTGTAACATCAGAAACAACAAATAATATTACCATAACCTGGACAAATACTGTTGCTTCGGCTAACGTAAGCGTAAAAGCCGTAAATTGTAATGGTGTATCAGGTACTGCAAGTGCTAATTTAGCATTTACCATGCCTGTTCCAACAACACCAGGAACACCCACTACAAATACTAATCCTGTTTGTGCTGGGCAAGCCGGGGTGATTCTTTCGGCTACCCCGTCTACTACCACAGCACCAGGCGGTGTAACTGGATATATTTGGACACTACCAATAGGCACGATAGTTACGAACCCGAGTGGGGTTACGGTAGATGCAGGTGGCGTAACATCGGTAACCACAAATAGTATTACAGTAACATGGACAAGCACTGTTGCAGCATCAACAGTAACGGTGAAAGCCGTTAACTGCAATGGAACTAGTGCGTCAAGTTTAGCTTCTGTAAGTATTACCATGCCTGTTCCAACAGCACCGGGAACACCTACTACAAATACTAATCCTGTTTGTGCAGGACAAGCCGGTGTAGTTCTTTCCGCTACCGTAGCTACTACCACTGCGCCAGGTGGTGTTACAGGTTACATTTGGTCATTACCTATTGGTACTATTGTTACAAACCCAAGTGGTGTTACAGTAAATGCTTCGGGTGTAACTTCTATAACCACAAATAGTATTACAGTTACCTGGACAAGCGTTGTTGCTTCTTCCACCGTAACCGTAAAAGCTGTTAACTGTAACGGAAACAGTGCGTCAAGTGCATCATCAGCAACTATTACTATGCCGGTACCAACTGCACCCGGCACTCCGGTGATAAGTGTTTCAACCAGTTGCCCAGGTCAAACCGGAATTACGCTTACAGCAACTGCAGCCTCTACAACTGTATCAGGTGGTATAACCGGCTATATTTGGTCTTTACCTGTTGGAACTGTTGTCACAAATCCAACAGGGGTAACGGTAAATGGCAGTGGGGTAACCTCCACAACCACAAACGCTATTACGGTAACCTGGACAAATATTGTAGGCTCAAACTCAGTAACTGTAAAGGGTGTAAACTGTAACGGTGCAGGAACCTCCAGCGCTGCATCAGCAACTGTAACCATGCCAGTACCTACAGCTCCCGGAACACCTACGGTGCCGGCAGCTGTTTGTGCAGGGCAAACAGGCGTTGTGCTTACAGCCGGTGCGGTTGCAACTCCGGGTCCAGGTGGAGTAATTGGATACATATGGGCATTACCAATAGGTACCGTGGTTACAAATCCTAGCGGTGTTAGTGTTGATGGAGCTGGTGTGACTTCATTAACAACCAGCACCATTACAGTAACCTGGACAAATACAGTAGCAGCTACTACCGTATCAGTGAAAGCTGTTAATTGCAATGGCAACAGTCCATCAAGTGCTGCGTCTTCGAGTATATCTATGCCGGGACTTGGCACTCAAACTCAAACATTCGGTGTAGGTACTTCAACGTTTATAGTGCCATGTGGTGTTACATCTATTACAGTTGATGTTAATGGGGCAGGTGGTGGAAGCACCACAGGAACCGGAGCTGTTTCGGGTGGTGCAGGAGGAAGGGTACGGGCTACCTATACAGTTACCCCTTTAACTGTTCTTCAGATTAACGTTGGGGCAAAGGGTACTGACCAGACTGTTCTAAGCACAAATGCTGGTACAGGTGGCGCAGCTTCAGACATACGGACTGGTACCTTCACAGTAGCCGAACGTATTTTTGTAGGTGGTGGTGGTGGTGGTGCAGGTGGTGGTGCAGGTGGCACAGGTGGTGCAGGTGGTAATGGTGCCGCAGGTCAGGGTTCAAATGGAGCGTTGGGTAGTGGGGCCGGTGGAGCTGGTGTGGGAACAGGAGCAACTCAAAGTGCAGTTGGTACGGGTGGGGCAGCGCATCAATCCGGAACAGCGGGTTCCAGCGGTGCTACAGCAGCAGCTGGTGGAGCGGGAGGTGCAGGTGGAACTGGTTCTGCCGGTGATGGTGGTGGTGGTGGTGGTGGTTACTTTGGTGGTGGTGGCGGTGGCGGTGATACCGATACTAACGGTGCAGATGGTGGCGGTGGCGGTGGCGGTTCAAGTTACGCAACCCCAACAGGTACCTCAGGTATTATTTACTCTGCAGGTGTTGCAGCAAGCACAAATGGCTCCATTACAATTACATGGTAATACTATTTCATAATTAAAAACAAAAGCCGCCCTGTAAGGCGGCTTTTGTTTTTCCCCAGCGGCAATGTCTTTACCTTTTGAACAACCAATCACTTCACCCTCTCTACAATCTATCCCCCGCCATTACTATCCGCTGTCTGCAACTTAAACTACATATCCGTATTGTCCTAAGCAATATCTACCCATCTCCTTATTCATATTCGCCAGCACCCAACCCGTATCTGCCTTCAGCTTACTCACATCTACCATCTCCAAACCCATATTTCTTTAAAGAAACCCTCTGTTTCCCTTTCTAAAATCCGTTTCTGCCTTCCCCTAAGCCATATCTGCCTTAAGCAAATTGGCATATACCAACATATATTTAGCTTCTGCCAACGCGAATTTAATATCTGTCAACGTATATTTATCATATGCCAATGTCTTTTTAATATCTATCAAGCTATATTTGGCTTATACCTGGCTGTAATTATCATCTGCCTTCAAATAATTCATTTCGGTCTTCCCCTTTTTCTAATCTTCCTTCACCATAACTTAATATATCGTCTACTTATTATAATTCGCTTAACTCCTTCACTCTTCTTTCACTCCTGCAAAAAATTCTAAGTTTGTCTTGCTAAAATTCCTAATCCTAAAATTCTTAATCTCCTCATGATTAACGTATCCCTCTTAAAAGAAATTTGCGAAACTCCCGGAGTTCCCGGCCACGAACAAAAAGTGCGTGAACTTATTCAGCACGAATTGAAAAACATTGCTGACGATATATCCATTGATAATATGGGCAACCTTATCGCTGTGAAAAAGGGTAGAAGCAGCGCCAAAAAAGTAATGGCTGCCGCTCACATGGACGAAATCGGATTCATCGTTCATCATATTGACGAAAACGGTTTTCTCCGCTTTCACCCGCTTGGCGGCTTCGACCCTAAAACATTAACTGCTCAACGCGTAGTTGTTCACGGCAAGAAAGATGTAATCGGTGTAATGGGCACTAAACCTATTCACCTCATGACAGCCGAAGAAAAAGGCAAATCGCTTCACCTTACCGACTTTTTCATCGATCTGGGAATGAAAAGAAAGGAAGTAATTAAACTGATAGAAGTAGGCAATGTGGTTACCCGCGAACGCGAACTGATTGAAATGGGTGATTGTGTAAACTGCAAAAGTATCGACAACCGTGTAGCTGTTTTTATTCTCATCGAAACGCTTCGCGAACTGAAAGACAAAAAGATTCCTTACGATTTCTACGGTATTTTCACCGTACAGGAAGAAGTAGGAATTCGTGGAGCACAGGTTGCCGCACATCACATTGGTGCCGAATTCAGTTTCTGTATCGACACCACCATTGCATTTGATACGCCCGGTGCAAAACCCGAAGAGTGCGTTACCAAACTCGGTGATGGTGTAGCGATAAAAATTATGGACTCATCTGCTATTTGCGACTACCGCATGGTTAAATACATGAAAGAACTGGCAGATAAAAACAAAATTAAATGGCAGCACGAATTGCTTCCGGCAGGCGGCACCGATACAGCAGGCATGCAGCGTATGGCACCTAACGGAACCATTGCAGGAGCGGTCTCAATTCCAACACGCCACATACATTCAGTCATTGAAATGGCGCACAAAGCCGACATCAAAGGCAACATTGATTTGCTGAAACTGTGCTTAACCAATCTCGACAAATACGATTGGAGCTTTAAATAACTTGTAATGAATTGGCTGGAAGAAAACAACGCACTCAAAAAAACATTCACCTTCAAAAATTTTTCAGAGGCCTTTGCTTTTATGACACGCGTTGCTTTAATTGCCGAAAAGATGGACCATCATCCTTACTGGGTAAATGTTTGGAACAAAGTGGAAATAACTCTCAATACCCATAGTGCAGGAAATATTGTAACCGGGAAAGACAGAAAGCTGGCAGCCGAAATTGATAAACTCGTATAGTTCCTTTCCTTTGCTTTCGAATAATAAGAAATGAAAATTGCTCTTGCCCAGTTAAACTACCACGTAGGAAATTTTGAAGCGAACACGCAAAAAATAATTGCGGCTATTCTGAATGCGGAAAGGCAAAATGCGGAACTTGTTGTGTTCAGCGAGCTTTGCATTTGCGGTTACCCGGCAAGAGATTTTTTAGAGTTCGATGATTTCATTGCACAATGCACTAACGCTTTGAATGAAATTGCAAAGCATACTCTTAAGATTGCCGCACTGGTTGGTTGCCCACGAAAAAACCCGGAGAAACAAGGAAAGGATTTATACAACTCTGCTTTCTTTCTTTACCAGGGAGAAGTAAAGCACATCACCGACAAAACCCTTCTTCCCACTTACGATATTTTTGACGAGTACCGTTATTTCGAGCCGAACAAAAAATTTGAGGCTATCAATTTCAAAGGCCAAAAATTAGCCATTACCATTTGCGAAGACATCTGGAATGTAGGTAACGACAATCCGCTTTACACCATTTGTCCGATGGATGAATTGATAAAACAATCCCCAGATATGATTATCAATCTTTCTGCTTCTCCTTTCAGTTACACACAACATGAAGACCGGCTGAAAGTGATTCGGGCCAATGTGTCACAGTACAATGTTCCAATGGTTTATGTAAACCAGGTAGGCGCACAAACCGAATTAATTTTTGACGGAGGAAGTGTTGTAGTAAATGAGAAAGGAGAAATAGCAGAACAACTACCATTCTTCTCTGAAGAATTACGAATAGCTGAAGTAGAAGAAATTCGAAATTCAAAACTCGAAACTCAAAACTCAAAACCTCAGGTTGAGCTTATTTATTCTGCCCTCGTTCTCGGCATTCACGATTACTTTTCAAAGCTCGGTTTCAAAAAAGCAATTCTTGGTCTGAGTGGTGGAATTGATTCTGCTTTGGTTTTGTGCCTGGCTGTTGAAGCATTAGGAAAAGAAAATGTAATGTCGCTTCTTCTTCCATCGGGTTTTTCAACCGAACATTCTTTGGCTGATGCAAAAAAACTTTGCGAAAACCTGGGAACGAAATACGAAACTGTACCAATCGAAAACAATTTTCAGAGTTTCATTCAAACACTCCATCCGTTTTTCAAAGACCTTCCGTTTAATGTGGCAGAAGAAAACTTACAGGCGCGTGTGCGTGGAGTTTTGCTGATGGCATTCAGCAATAAGTTCGGCTATATTTTGTTGAATACAACCAATAAAAGCGAAGCCGCTGTAGGTTACGGCACTTTATATGGCGATATGTGTGGAGGGCTGGCAGTTTTAGGCGATGTTTACAAAACACAGGTATATGAAATTGCAAACTACATCAATCGCAATGGCGAAGTAATTCCTCTGGATATAATTTCAAAAGCTCCATCAGCAGAACTTCGCCCTAACCAAAAAGATTCCGATTCGCTTCCGGAGTATGATGTACTCGATAAAATTCTTTTTCAATACATCGAAAAACGTCAAGGTCCGAAAGAATTGGTAGCAATGGGTTTTGAGAAAAAATTAGTTGACCGCGTTTTAAAAATGGTTAACGGAAGTGAATGGAAACGCAATCAGGCTCCGCCTATTCTTCGTGTTTCACCAAAGGCATTTGGTATGGGACGCAGAATGAATATTGAGGGCAAGTACCTCGGATAGAGCGTTTGCTCACAATAATTACATTTGCCGCTCGTTATTGAAGCCGATAAAAATAAATCATGAAGAAATTATTGTTTGCCTTTCTGTTATTGAGTTCATCTGTTGTGTTTGCCGAACAGGCCGACTCTGTGAAAGTGGCTAAGAAAACAGAGAAAGTTGCTCCGGTTCCCCCTGCCAAAAAAGAAATGACACAGGCTGAAGCCAACAAGAAAAATGAAGTAGAAAAGAAGTTTGCGAAGTTTGCAAAAGACCGCTTCACCTTTGATTTATTCGGAAGCAATTGGATTTACGATAAGAACGGACCGCGCATGAACGGACTTCAAACAAAAGCATGGAGCCGCGGTATCAGCATTTATTTTTCATGGGATTTCAGAATTAAAAAATCGCGCGTGAGTTTTGCTCCCGGTATTGGTTACAGTTGCTCAAACATTTACAGCCGCTCCGGTTTGGTTGAAGATTCTGTTGGCACACACTTCGAAAAACTTACAACTATCAATCCCGCAATTCCCGAAGCAGATATTAAGCTGAACAAAATTTGTTTGCAGTATGTTGACATTCCTCTCGAACTTCGCATTCGCACTAACCCCGATAAATTCAACAACTGCTGGAAATTTGTTGTAGGATTTAAAGCCGGCATCCGTGTAGATGCGCACACAAAAGAGAAAACAAAAATTGGCTCAGTTACTAAAGTTGATATCGAAAGAAGATTCCCTGATTTCAGTTTGTTGCGTATGGGACCAACCATTCGTGTAGGCTATAGCGTGTTCAATGTATTCGCGTATTATGGAATCCTTGATGTCTTCAAAAAAGACAGAGGGCCTAAAGCTAACGAGTTCACAGTCGGCATTTCATTTAACGGATTGTAATTACACCCAAGCATTTAATTTATGCTTAAGCTTCGTTCCGAAAATTTAGTAAAAACCTACAAAGGCAGAGCCGTTGTAAACCATGTCTCGGTTGAAGTAAACCAGGGAGAAATTGTTGGATTGCTCGGACCAAACGGTGCAGGAAAAACAACTTCTTTTTACCAGATTGTTGGATTGATTCCGCCAGATGAAGGAGAAATTTTTCTGGGCGATCAAAACATCACCGACTTGCCGATGTATAAACGCGCGCAGCTTGGCATAGGATATTTACCTCAGGAAGCATCAGTATTTCGCAACCTTTCGGTAGAAGATAATATTGCAGGGGTTCTTGAAATGACCAAACTTTCAAAGCCTGCACAGAAAGAAAGATTAGAAATGCTGCTGAGCGAATTTGGATTGAA